>CAMWGZ010000122.1 GCA_947173915.1 uncultured Alistipes sp. | reverse complement strand
GTCACGGAGGTCGTCAGCGGCAAAAAACGGGAGCGGGAGCGCAAACTCGGCATCGTGCTCCGCCGGCTGCGGCCGGGCGACACGCTGATCGTGACCGAACTCTCGCGCCTGAGCCGCACGCTTACCGACATCATGGCCATCGTGGGCGACCTGCTGCGCCGCGACATCCGCCTTTACAGCACCAAGGACCGCTACTATTTCGACGACACGATCAACAGCAAGGTGCTCTGCTTCGCTTTCGGACTGGTCGCCGAAATCGAACGCAACCTCATCTCCATGCGCACGCGCGAGGCGCTGGCGCTGCGGCGCGAACAGGGCATCGTGCTGGGTCGCAAGCGCGGCAGCTACACCAAACTGCAACGCCTGATCGACAGCCGCCGGGAGATCGTCCGGGCGATGAACTGCGGCCGCAGCATCAAGGAGATCTGCCGCCAGCACGAAGTCTCCCGGAATACCTTCAGCCGCTTCCGCCAGCAATACACCTGCCGGATCCCGCACGCCGGCAAGGTGCGCTACCGCATCAACGGCCCGGCCGTCAGGAAGCGGCACGACGAAATGGCCCGAAGCGCCCGCCCCGACGGCTGCGGGAGATACGACTGACGCTCCTGCGGCAGCCTTACCTGCGGCCGTATTTGGCTTCGAACAGCTCGCGGTTGGCCTCGCCCCAGGCGATCATCGAATCGAGGATCGGGAGAAGCGACCGCCCCAGCTCCGTGATGGCGTATTCCGAGCGGGGCGGCAGTTCGGGGTAGATGGTTTTCGCGACCAGCCCGTCGTCCACCAACTCTTTCAGTTGCAGGTCCAACACGCGCGGCGTAGCCTCCGGAAGTGCTTTGTGGAGTTCGCTCGGACGCAGGGCCGCATCGCGCAGCTCGTCCAGGATGCAGGACTTCCATTTGGAGTCGATCAGGCTCATCGTCAGACGCAGGGGGCAGCTCAGATCGACCGGTATCTTTCTCTCGTACATAATCCGTCGTTTTTCGGCGGACAAAAGTACGAATAACACGGCGAGCGGAGGGTATGGCGAATAAATTTTCGGTATATGAATAATTTTTCGGTACTTGCGCGATCGGACGCTACCTGCTAATTTTGCCTGCGAAACAAAAAACCGATCAAACGTTATGAGAGCATCTATCGAAGAGTACAAGGCGGTGGAAGCCGCCGCCATGAAGTTCGTGAAGAGCGTCGCCGAGGGCGACAGCCGTTACGCGAAAGAGCTGTTTACCGACGATGCGGTCCTGTTCGGCTTCCTCGACGGGGAGCTGGAGCGCGGCTCCATCGAACAGTTCTACCGCAACGTCGATAGCGTCGGCGGCGGCGAGACGTTCAAGGCCCGCATCGACGTGGTCGCCGTCGAGGAGACGCTGGCCGTGGTCCGTGTACTGGAGGAGGGCTGGGGAGGCCGCATCGACTTCACGGACTACCTGCTGCTGCTGAAGATCGGCGGCGAGTGGCGCTGCGTGGCCAAGGCCTACAACCAGAACTCCGACACGATCACGAGATGAGTATGAAAGCCCTCCTCATCAACGGCAGCCCCAACGAACACGGCTGCACCTACACCGCCCTGCACGAGGTGGAGACGACCTTGCAGCAGCACGGCATCGAGACGGAGATGCTTTACCTCGGCCGAAAGCCCGTCGCCGGCTGCATCGCCTGCATGAAGTGCTTCGAGACGGGACACTGCTTCCGCGACGATGCCGTGAAAGACATCCAAGCCCGTCTCGGCGAGTTCGATGCCATCGTCCTCGGCTCGCCCGTCTATTACAGCGGGCCCACGGGGCAACTCCTCTCCTTCTGCCAGCGTCTGTTCTTCTGCAAGGAGGGCCAGATGGCCGGCAAGCTCGGAGCCTCGGTCGTCTCGTGCCGTCGCGGAGGGGCTTCGGCCACCTTCGAACAGCTGAACCAGTTCTTCACGATCTCCAACATGCCCGTCGTATCCTCGCAGTACTGGAACTCGGTGCACGGCTTCACGCCCGACGACGTGCGGCGCGACGAAGAGGGCTTGCAGACCATGCGCACGCTCGGCCGGAACATGGCCTGGCTGCTGAAATCCATCGAGGCCGCACGGCTCGGCGGAGTCGAAGAACCGGTCTGCGAACCCCGTCTGCGCACCCATTTCATTCAGGACAGATAGCTCCGAACGACGCTGCGCCGCACCCTCAGGCTGCCCGACGACCGCACCGGACGGTTCCGTCGGGCAGTCCCGTTTGCAGCGGCAGGCGATGGAATCTTCGCGGAAATTCCGTAATTTCGCATCCTAAAACGATCGGACTATGAATTCGACAACGACAACTTCCCTGCGCGAAAAAGCGATTTCGTTCCTTTGGCAGCATCTGTTGCTGCTGCTCTCCCTGTATCTGATGACACTCGGTGTCGTCCTCTGCGTGAAATCCTCGCTGGGCAGCAGCGTGATCTCCTCGCTGCCCTTCGTCTTCTCGCTGGCGGGACCGACGGGCTGCGTCCCGGAATGGACGATCGGCGGCTATACGATCGCCATGAACTTCATACTGGTCCTGTGCCAGATTCTCATCCTGCGCCGCAAGTTCGACCCCACGCAGCTCTTCCAGCTGGTCATCGGCTTCGTCTTCGGCTGGCTTATCGACCTCAACATGGCCCTGACTTCGGTCCTGGAGTGCACGACCCTGCCGGCACAGCTCCTCGCCCAGCTGGCAGGCTGCACCATTATGGGTGTCGGCATCGCCTTCGAGGTCCGGTGCGGCTCGGTAACCATGCCGGGCGAAGGCATTTCCATTACCATCAGCCAGGTAACGAACCGGCCTTTCGCCAAAATCAAGATCTGGGTGGATACGACCCTCGTCGTGCTGGCCGTCGCCTGCAGCTACCTCTTCTTCGGACACTGGCAGTGGAACGTCATCGGCATCGGCACGCTCTTCGCCATGCTCTATGTCGGTCTGATGGTCAAGTGGATCGCGCCGCACCTGGGCTGGTTCGACCGGCTGCTGGCCTATAGGCCCGGCTTCCGCCGCTACCTCTTCGGTCTGGCACGGCTCCTCTACCGGCGCGGCGGCCGAAAGGAATAAGGAATAAGGAATAACGAAAAACGAGACAAGCGTGAAACTTGTCTCGTTTTTCGTTGGTGGGAACATGCGGATTTGAACCGCAGACCTCCTGCTTGTCGAGCAGGCGCTCTAAACCAACTGAGCTATGCTCCCTTCACAAAAAACCACCTACATTACTGTAAGTGGTCTTTCTTGTACGTGGGAGCTGAGGGATTCGAACCCCCGACCCTCTGCTTGTAAGGCAGACGCTCTGAACCAGCTGAGCTAAGCTCCCCTAAAAATGGCTCGGGACTGCAAAGGTAATTCATTTTTCGCGAACTCCAAATTTCCGACCGGAAATTTTGTCCGCGGATTCGGATCCGCCGCCGATATTCCGGCCCGGTCTTTCCCGAATCACCTCCCCGTTTTGAAAGAACCTCGTGCAACCCTCGCACATCTGCGCCTGAACAAGGACTTGAACCTAGGACCCCATGATTAACAGTCATGTGCTCTAACCAACTGAGCTATTCAGGCGTTTCTAAAGAACCATGTCAAACTTCTTGTTTGACGGTGCAAATATAGAGCATTTTTCAATACCTGCAAAATTTTCGCGCTGTTTTTTTCGAAAAAACTATCTTTGCCGGAGCAAACCGAAACGTCCGCACCATGAAAAAACGCATCGCCGCACTATCGACAGCACTACTCGTCAATACGTTATGCTGTCTCGCACAGACCGGCATCGTTTTCGACGACCCCCACTGGGATTTCGGCACGATCCGCGAAACCGACGGTCCGGTCTCCCACCGCTTCGTCGCCACCAACCGGGGAGAACGCCCCGAAGCGATCGTCGCCGCCGCCTCGGGCTGTTCCTGCACCGTCACCGAATTTTCCCGCCGCCCGATTCTTCCGGGCGAACAGATCTCAGTCACGGTAACGTTCGACCCCCGGGGAAGGTCGGGAAGCGTCGCCCGCCGGCTGACGGTCTTTACCTCCGACGCAGCGGCCGGCACCGGGCTGCAGATCTCGGGCCATGGCATCGGCCGCGAGAAAAGCCCCGAGGAGCTGTATCCCGTCGATTGCGGCGGCGGTCTGCGGCTCGAAGACAACTTCCACGCCTTCGCCCTGATCCCGAACCAACGCGCCACCACCGCCTCCATCGGCTGCATCAATCTCTCCGCGCAGCACATCGACCTGGAGCTGCGCCCCCTGCGGAGCAGCGGCCTCCTGC
>CAMWGZ010000121.1 GCA_947173915.1 uncultured Alistipes sp. | reverse complement strand
ATATATAGGTATTTGTGATTTTTTTAATGTTGCTTTTTCCATGTCTTCTTCAGATAATTGTACATAGTTGAAAGGAATATATGAAACTTTGATATCTTTTGTTAATTCAACTTTCCATTGCTCCTCTTCATTTTTTGGAAAAATTTTCAAAGCATAATGAGTAGCTTTGAGTTTCGGCATTTCAGAAAATTCGTTTATTTGAGATCGAGTAAGAATTTGTTCTGAATGTCCATTAATTAACTTATTGTAAGCTTTTTGAAAATTTTCAATAGTATAGGGATCATTTTGAGGTGCAATATATGAGTTTGTTTCAGGATAATATACGATATTATCATAATGAAATGACGATATAGGTTTACTAACTATGGGTATGTTCTTGTTATAATCTGCGTCGAATTCGGAACAACTCGATAAAATGACTAGAGACACATAAAATATCTTAAAGTGTAAAGATTTTTTCATAAATAATATATTTATTGTTGTAAATTTGGTTATTAAGGTCTGACGGAAAGTATCTTCAAATCCAACACGCCGTCGTTCAGCCGGCATTGTATGTCGATGGCGCACGTGTACCCGGGCATCGCCGGATCGAAGCTGCGGCCTGCGCCGGAAACTTCCCTTGTCCGGTCGCTTTTGATCCAGCCTCTGACTGTCGCATGGATGGGTGCGAACTCGTCGTTGTCGTATGTTGCGGCAGCATCGTCGCAGGAAAAATCGAAGATAGCATCAAACGGATTGCCGGATACGGTCACTTTGGGTATGGAAATTTTTATGGTCCCTCTGTCGAATCGGGAGAAGCAAAACAGTTCGATTTCGTTGTCGGACACCTTTGCGATCGTCAAATGACCGTCGTCGTATTGAAATTTTTCTATCGAATCTCCGTTGTCGTATGAACACTCGGCCTCCATTTCATAGCCTGCGAAGGAGATCGACCCGGCCAGGGAGCCGTCTTGTTCATACATCGTGGTTTGTGTCTGGTCTCGATTGCAGGCGCAGGCGGCGATTATCAGACAAATAAGACAGATGATCTTTTCCCGTTTTTTCATGGTTTCGAATATTGAGTGTGTGTGGCGGGTAATCGCTCCGCTACGGTTCGATTTCCCGGAAAATACGATCGGACCCATATTAGGCGGCGACCGTACTCCGTTCGACTGCAATATACGGATTTTCATCGGGAAAAGCAAGAAAACGGCACGCTTTGCGCCGGCCGGACGCAGATCGTTTGCATTTCGTTGCGATTTTCTTATCTTTGCTCGATCGAATCCATTCGGAAATATAAATAACAGACGACAATTATGATACAACCGACTTTATTGGTCCTGGCGGCCGGCATGGGCTCCCGCTACGGATCGCTCAAGCAGATGGACGGGGTGGGGCCCGCCAACGAGGCGATCATCGACTATTCGGTCTATGACGCGATCCGCGCCGGCTTCGGCAAGGTGGTGTTCGTCATCCGCCGCAGTTTCGCGCCCGAGTTCCGGGAGCTTTTCAACGAGGAGCGCTTCGGCGGCCGGATCCGCGTGGAGTATGTCTATCAGGAGCTGGACGCGCTGCCCGCAGGCTTCTCCGTGCCCGAGGGGCGCGTGAAGCCCTGGGGAACGAACCACGCGATCCTGATGGCCCGGGACGCGATCGCCGAACCGTTCGCCGTCATCAATGCCGACGACTTCTACGGGGCCGATGCTTTCCGCGTGATCGGCGACCGCCTGCGCGGGCTGGAGGGCCGGCAGGGCGATTATTGCATGGTGGCCTACGAGCTGAGCCGCACCCTTTCGGAGAACGGCACCGTCTCGCGGGGCATCTGCACTGTCGATGAGGCGGGCGACCTGCGGGGCATGGTCGAGCACACGCGCATCGAGCGCGTCGGCGGCCGGATCGTCGATCACGCCCCGGAGGGCGACGAGCCGCTGGCCGACGACGCTCCCGTGTCGATGAACCTCTTCGGCTTCACGCCCGACTACTTCGCCCATTCCGAGGAGTTTTTCCGCGCCTTCCTGCGGGAGAAGGGCGGCGATCCGAAGGCCGAGTGCTACATCCCCTCGATGGTCAATAAGCTGATCGCCGACGGCACCGCCTCGGTGCGGGTGCTCCGCTCGCCGGCGCAGTGGTTCGGCGTGACCTACAAGGAGGACAAACCCGCGCTGGTGGCCAGCCTGGAGCGGATGATCGAGCGCGGCGTGTATCCGCGCGAACAGTGTAGATAACGGGTATGCCGCCTTCCTCAATCAGAAGCGATGCGGGGGTCTATGAAATGAACGTGCGTCAGCTAACGACCGAGGGGACCTTCCAGGCTGCGGCCGGGCGGCTCGACTTCCTGCGCGGGATGGGGTTCGACGTGATCTGGATCATGCCGCACTACCCGATCGGGGAGGAGCGGCGCAAGGGGGCGCTGGGTTCCTACTACTCGATCCGCGACTACCGGGCGGTCAATCCCGAGCTGGGAACGATGGCCGATTTCGACGCTTTCGTCGCTCGTGCCCACCGGCTGGGCTTCCGGGTGCTGATCGACTGGGTGGCCAACCACACCGCGCGCGATGCCCGCTGGATCGGGGAGGCTCCGGCCGACTGGTACGAGCGCGACGGCGCGGGGGAGCCGCTGGTTCCCTGCGGCTGGGAGGATACGGCCAAGCTGAACTACGCCAACCGGGCCGTCTGGCAGGGGCAGATCGAGGCGATGCGCTTCTGGCTCGAAGAGCACGGTGTGGACGGCTTCCGCTGCGACATGGCGATGCTCGTGCCGATCGAATTCTGGCAGGAGGCCGCGCGGCAGCTGCGGCGGATTCGCCCCGACCTCTTCCTGCTGGCCGAGGCCGAGGAGCGCAACCTCTTCGACGGGGCATTCGATGCCTCCTATGCCTGGCGGCTGCACCACCTGATGAACGACGTGGCGCGCCAGCGGTGCCGGGTCGATCGTATCCGTGAGTACCTCCATGCCGAGCAGGCGGAGTATCCCGCATGGGCCTTGCGGCTGATGTTTACCTCGAACCACGACGAAAATTCGTGGAACGGCACCGCCCGCACCCGCATGGGCGATGCGGCGGAGATCATGGCTGCGCTGACCTTCCTGCTGCCGCGGTCGCTGCCGCTGGTTTACACGGGCCAGGAGATCGGCTACGACCACTCGTTCGCCTTCTTCGACCGGGACCCGATTCCCGACTACCGGCCCGGTGCGGCGACGGAGTTCTACCGCCGGCTGATCGCCCTCCGGCACCGTGCTCCGGCGCTTCGTTCGGGCGACGGGGGCGGGAGCTTCGTCGAGATCCGCAACAATGCCGAGGACTGCCTGCTGACCTTCGTGCGCGAGTGCGCCGGCAGCCGGGTGGTCGCCCTGCTCAACGTCTCGCCCTACACCGTGCAGGCCGATTTCGACACGGGAATCTATGCCGGCGGCTACCGCGACGCGATGACCGGCGCGCGGACGACCCTTCCGTCGCATCTGGACGAGTGGATGCCCGGCTGGAGCTTCCGCATCCTGGAACACGAACTGTGACCGGGGCAGAGGAGCTGCCCGGGAAAGAGGGCGGGGATTGAATAAAAATAAACCGGAGGAGAAACCATGCTGCATCGGACGATAAGCGCATTGATATGCGTGTGGCGCTTTTGGCGCGACACGATCCTGACGGCCGGCCTTGTCGTGTCGGCCGGTTTGGCCTACGCCCGGTTCGAAGGGGGCGCGGAGGTTACCTTCGTGTTGTGTGTCGGCCGCCTTCTCATTACGGCGGTGCTGGTTTACCTCCTGTCTCAGTCGCGCCGGAGCCGGGAGCTGGACTACTATGCCGCTTTGGGTGTCGGTGCGGGGAGGATGATGTGGGGCGTGGCCGTCGCGGACTACGCCCTGTTTCTGGCGCTGCTCGTTGCGGCGGCGCAGTTGGGCTGATTATGGAATCGGGAGAACGACATATTCTGGAGGTCGATTCGGTCGAGCTGAGTTTCGGCGACCGGGCGGTGCTGCGCGGTGCGTGCGTGAGTCTGGTCACGGGCCGGATCACGGCTCTTCTGGGGCGCAACGGCGAGGGAAAAAGCTGCCTGTTGCGGGTAATCTGCGGCCGGCTGAAGGGCGACTTCAAGTCGATGCGCATCGACTCCCGGTGGCGCGCCCGCCTCTCGTCGGACGAGGTGCGCTACCTGCCGCAGGGCGACTTCATTCCGCCGCGCCTGCGCGTGGGGAAGGTCCTGCGCGACTTCGGTGTGGACGGGGAGCGTTTCTGTTCCGACTTTCCTTCGCTGGCTGGTTTGCTCGGGCAGCGGGTGGGAGC
>CAMWGZ010000120.1 GCA_947173915.1 uncultured Alistipes sp. | reverse complement strand
GGTCTCCTCCATCGTGTCCGTCGGCGACGAGAAGTCGGCCAGCTTGCGGGTGAGTTCGGTTTTGAGCTCGGTCGAAATCTGGTTGGCGCGGCGGGCGATGATGTTCACCGTTTCGTAGATGTTGCCGGTCTCCTTGTCGAAGTCGGCCAGTTTGCGGGTTACCGTGTTGCCGGGAGTACTCTTTTTAATCTCCATGTCGTCAGCTTGTTATTTGTTATTTTTTGTATTCTCTTCGTTTTTCTTGTTCCGCTCCAGGTAGTTCTTCGCATGCTGGGCCAGGCGCTCCACTTCGCGCAGGTATTCCGATTCGGGAAATTCGGCGACGAACGAGTAGTAGGAGTCCAGCATCGAGAGGTAGCGGTCCGTCTGCTTGTCGCGGACCGAGTTTTCGGCCAGTTTGCTCGAAGCCTTGACGATCAGATACATGATCTCCTCCCTGTGGCGGCTTTCGGGATAGAGCTTCACTGCGTTCTTGAGCGCGATGATCGCCGCCTTGTAACGTCCGATCTTGTAGTAGGTGTAGGCGTTCAGGTAGGCTTTGTCGTGCAGCCGCTCGGTCAGCTCGCGGTTGATCGAGCGGAACTTTTCGGCCTGCTCGCTGTCGGGGTAGTGGGAGAGGAACTCATTGACCGCCACCAGCGCCTGGGTGGTCATCGACTGATCGCGCTTGGGTCCCGGCGAGAGGTAGAAATAGCTCAGTGCGAGGATTCCCTCGGCATCCTCGATGAAGACGCTGCGGCCGAACTTGCGGCGGAAGTCTTCGAGCGCCGAAGCCGCTGCGCCGTAGTCGCGCTGCTTGAACTTGCAGTGGGCGTTCATGAAGGCGAGGCTGTCCTCCTTGTCGCTGGCGCTGAAATAGGGACTCGCCGCATCGAACAGCATGGAGGCCTTGTTCCATTTCTGCTGGTTGTAGTATTTGATCCCGAGCTGATACATTTGCATGGGATCGTTGTTTTTCAGGACCTGCTGTATGCTGTTGCAGCCTGCCAGAAGGACGGCGAAGAGCGCTGTCCACAAGATATATAGCCTTTTTTGCCTCATCGGGTGCCGTTTTTGTCGCGGTTATCCGGGGGATAATCGCACAAAGTTACGCTTAATTTAACGAAATCCCAAATTTTTTAGTATGAGCCGCTTTCCGATTTTCCGGCGCGTATGCCGGAAGGCGGGGCGGCCGCTTCGGGCCGGGAGCCTCCGGGGAGCTGCGTGCGGCGTTCCGGCCGGCCGCTTTTCGGGACGGGAAAGGGGAGCGGATTGCGCCGCTCCCCTTCCTGTTTTTTCGGGCGGGACTGCCTCTTCTGCTCAGCGGCGGCCGTGCTCGGCGAGCCACTGGGCGATCTGCACCGCGTTCAGCGCCGCGCCCTTGCGGATCTGGTCGCTTACGCACCAGAACGCGAGTCCGTTGGGCGAGGAGAGATCGCTGCGGATGCGTCCCACATAGACCGGGTCGGTCCCGGCGGCCGCGAGCGGCATCGGGTAGCGCTTCTCCGCCGGTTCGTCGAGCAGCACCACGCCGGGTGCCGAGGCGAATGCTTCGCGGGCCTGCTGCGGCGTGATGGGCCGTTCGGTTTCGATCCAGATGCTCTCCGAGTGGGCGCGCATGACCGGCACGCGGACGCAGGTGGCCGAGACGGCCACGTCCGAGTGCATGATTTTGCGCGTTTCGCGGAACATTTTCATCTCCTCCTTGGTGTAGTCGTTGTCGGTAAACACGTCGATGTGGGGGATGAGGTTGTAGGCCAGCTGGTAGGCGAACTTCTCCGCGCGGGCTTCGCCCCCTGCGGCGAGGCTCCTGTGCTGCTCCTCCAGTTCGGCCATTCCCTGCGCGCCGGCCCCGCTGGCCGACTGGTAGGTGGCTACGTGCACCCGCCGGATGTGCGAGAGCCGTTCGAGGGGTTGCAGCGCCACGACCATCTGGATCGTCGTGCAGTTGGGGTTGGCGATGATGCGGCGCGGCGTGCGGAGCGCATCCTCGGGATTTACCTCGGGCACCACCAGGGGCACGTCGTCCTCCATGCGGAAGGCGCTCGAATTGTCGATCATCAGTGTGCCGTGGCGGGTAATGGTCTCGGCGAACTCCTTCGAGGTGGAGGCTCCGGCCGAGACCAGCGCGATGTCCACTCCCCGGAAGTCGTCGTTGTGGGCGAGCAGACGCACCGGAAGGTGCCCGCCCCGGAAAGGATAGGTACGTCCGGCGCTGCGCTGCGAACCGAAGAGCAGCAGCTCGTCGATCGGCAGACGGCTCTCTTCGAGTATTTTCAGAAACTCCTGGCCAACGGCTCCGCTGGCCCCGACAATGGCTAATTTCATGATCGTTTCGTTTTTAATGTTCGTATTTGCCGGGCGGGGGCGCTTTCGGCTCCGCACGCTCGGGTTCTGTTCTTTCGGCCGCTTTCCCGGGACGGTGCGCCGCGACGGCCGGGCATCAGTCGAAGAATTCGTCCTCTTCGATCGTGTCGGGCTGGATGCCCTCCTTCGGGATGTCGGACCGGAAGCGGTCGTAGGCGGGCATGACGGCCGGCCGCGGGAAGCGGTCCTGCTTGCTCAACCCGACCGACGGGTCGGCGAAGAGCCGGTTGAAGAACTCCCCGACGATCGGCAGCGCGATGGCGCTGCCTTCGCCCCGCGAGAGCAGGTGCACGGCCTGGTCTTCGCCGCCGACCCAGACGCTCGTGACCAGGCGGGGCAGCACGCAGACGAACCAGGCATCGCGGTTCTTCTGCGACGTGCCGGTCTTGCCGCCGACCTCGGCCTGCTGCATGCCGTAGTTCCAGTTGAGCCGTCCGCCCGTGCCCGAGCGGATTACCTCTTCGAGCATGCGGAGCATCGTGTAGGCGGTCTGTTCGCTGATGGCATCCTGCGTGCGGGGCGCGAAGCTGGCGATCAGGTTCCCCTGGCGGTCCTCGATGCGCGTCACGAAGATGGGGTCGGTGTGGACCCCTTCGTTGGCGAAGGTCGAGAAGGCGCTCGCCAGCTCATAGACGTTCGATTCCGAGGTGCCCAGACAGAGCGCCGGCACGGGGTCGATATAGCTGCGGATGCCCATGTTGTGGATGAAGGAGGCCACCGCCTGCGGCTGCTTGGCCTGCTTCATGATCCAGGCCGAGTAGTTGTTGCGGCTGCGGGCCAGACCCCAGCTCAGGGGGTGCAGCTCGCCGTTCTGCTCCACGCGCCCCGCCTCTTTGGGCGACCAGGGAACGCCGTTGGCCGTCTCGATCGTTACGGGCAGGTTCGGCACGGGGGTGTTGGAGCTGAGTCCCAGGTGGTCGATGGCGAAGGTATAGACGAAAGGCTTGATCGTCGAGCCGATCTGCCGCTTGCCCTGCTTGGCCATGTCGTACTTGAAGTAGCGGAAGTTGGGACCGCCCACGTAGGCTTTCACGTGGCCCGTGCGGGGATCCATCGCCACCAGGCTGGCGCGCATGATGCGTTTGTGGTGGAGGATCGAGTCCCGGGGCGTGAGCAGCGTGTCCCGTTCGCCCCGGTAGGTAAATACCTTCATCGGACAGGGACGTTCGAACGAGGCGAGGATCTCCTTTTCGCCGACTCCGGCCCGCTTCATCTCCCGGTAACGGTCCGAGGTGCGGATGGCGTTGTTCACGATCCGCTCGCGCTCCTTCGGGGGCGTGTCGAGGAAGAGGGTCTTGGTGCGCCGGTACTGTGCGTCCATCTGGGGCTGGATCTCCTGCTGCATCTGCTGCTGTACGGCCTGTTCGGCGTAGGTTTGCAGGCGCGAGTCGATGGTGGTGTAGATTTTCAGTCCGTCGCGGTAGATGTCGTAGGGGGTGCCGTCGGCCTTGGTGTTTTTGAGGCACCATCCGTAGATGGGGTTCTCATCGTACTCCTTCACGGCCTGCTCGTAATCCCATTCGTTCGCGAACTGCCGCCGGACGGGGCGCTTGGCGTTCATGGCCAGGCGCAGCATCTCGCGGAAATAGGTGGCCGATCCGTCGTTGTGGGAGACGGGGCGGAAGTCGAGGCGGATGGGCAGCTCGGCGAGCGAGTCGCGCTCGCGGCGGGAGATGGCTCCCGAGGTGGCCATGCGGTCGAGCACGAGGTTGCGGCGGGCCAGGGCGTTCTCCGGATTGCGGCGCGGCGAGTAGAGGGTGGGGCCCTTGACCAGTCCCACCAGCAGGGCGGCCTCCTGGACGTTGAGCTGGTGGGGCTTCTTGTTGAAGAAGGTGTGGGCCGCCGACTTGATGCCGTAGGCGTTCGAGCCGAACTCCACGGTGTTGAGGTACATGGCGGCGATCTCCTCTTTGGTGTAGTTGTATTCGAGTTTGAGCGCCGTGATCCACTCCTTGAG
>CAMWGZ010000119.1 GCA_947173915.1 uncultured Alistipes sp. | reverse complement strand
GCTTCGGTCTGATCGCCGGCGGCATGCGCAACGGCACCCAGAAGCATTAGACGGCACGGCTGCCGCCGGCCGCTACGGGCGCCGTCCCGGGACGGAGCGCTTTTTCGTTCCCCCCCCCGCCCTCTTTTCCGCCCGGCGGGGAGGGAAGAAAATACGATCGAAAGGCTCCCGGCCGTTCTATCTCCGGAAATAATCCGTAACTTTGGCAATCATGCGCTACGCCGACATCGTTCTACCGCTGGCCCAGCCTCTCTACACCTTCGCGGTGGAAGAGGGGCGGACGCTGTGCGAAGGCATGGCCGTCGCCGTGCCCTTCGGCCGCAGCAAGATCTACACGGGCATCGTCTGGCGGCTGCACGACCGGAAGCCGGAGCGCGGAACCGTCAAGAACGTCGGCCGGACGCTCTACCCCGAGCCGCTGCTCGACGAGCGCCAGCGCGCCCTCTGGGAGTGGATCGCCGACTACTACCTCTGCACCCTGGGCGAGATCATGCGTGCGGCCCTGCCCTCGCTCATGAAGCCGAGCGGCTGCGGCGAGGAGGAGTTCGCGGCCGACGAGTTCCGCCCCGCTCGCGAGCGGTTCGCCGCCCTCGCGGGCGAGGCGCTGGAGGCGGAGGGGCGCGCCGCACTGCTCGAACGGCTCCAACGCCGTGCCCCCCGGCAGCGGGAGGCGCTGGAGGAGCTGGCGGCCCTGGCACCCGACGGCGAGAAGGTCCCGCGCGGTGTTCTGAGGGCCGACAGCGCCGCCCTCGCGGCACTCGCCCGCAAGGGGCTGGTCGCGCTCGGCGAACGCGAGGCCGCCGCGCCCGCCGCACGCTGCGGCGAATCTTTCCCCCTGCCCCCGCTCTCGCCCGCCCAGCAGCGGGCGCTCGAAGAGATCGACACCGGATTCGGCACCCGTCGCGCCCTGCTGCTGCACGGCGCGACGGGTTCGGGCAAGACCGAAATATACATGCACCTGATCGCCCGCACGCTCGCGCGGGGCGGACAGGCTTTGCTGCTCGTCCCCGAAATCGCGCTGACGGCCCAGCTGGTCGATCGGCTCCGCGCGGTCTTCGCCGACCGCGTGGTGGTCTATCACTCCCGCCTGACCGACCGCCGCCGCACCGAGACCTACCTGCGGCTGCGCCGCTCGGCGGGGGGCGAACTGATCGTCGGGGCGCGCTCGGCGATCTTCCTGCCGATGAACCGTCCGGAGCTGATCGTGGTGGACGAGGAGCACGACGCGAGCTACAAGCAGAACGAACCCGCCCCCCGATACAACGCCCGCGACTGCGCCGTCATGGCGGCCCGCCTCGTCGGCTGCCGCACCCTGCTGGGCAGCGCCACCCCCTCGCTCGAAAGCTACCTCAACGCCCTCGGCGGCAAATACGGCCGCGTCGTTCTCGACGAACGCTACGGCGGCTCGCTCCCGCCGCAGATCCTCGTCTCCGACACGCTGCGGGCCGTCAAGCGGGGCGAACGGCGCACCCATTTCAACAAGCTGCTGCTCGACCGCATGGCCGAGACCCTCGCCGGCGGCGGACAGGCGATGCTCTTCCAGAACCGCCGGGGCTTCGCCCCCTACGTCGAATGCCGCGAGTGCGGCTGGACGGCCCGCTGCCCCCGCTGCAACGTGAGCCTCACGCTCCACAAGGGCGACGGGCGGATGGTCTGCCACTACTGCGGCCACACGGAGGCGATCCCCGAAAAGTGTCCCCGCTGCCGCGTCACGGAGCCGGCACCGATGGGTTTCGGCACCGAAAAGATCGAACAGGAGATCGCCCGCCACTTCCCCGAGGCCCGCATCGAGCGGCTCGACCGCGACAGCGCCACCTCCGAGGGGGCTTTCCGGCGGATCGTCGAAACGTTCGCCCGGGGCGATGCCGACATACTGGTCGGCACGCAGATGATAACCAAGGGATTCGACTTCGGAGGGGTCGAACTGGTCGGGGTGCTCAACGCCGACAACCTGCTCAACGACCCCGACTTCCGCTCGGCCGAACGGGCCTTCCAACTGCTCACGCAGGTGGCCGGGCGCGCCGGACGGCGCCGGACTCCCGGCACGGTGGTCATCCAGACGGCCGAACCGGAGCACCCCGTGCTGCGGCAGGTCGTGGCCGGCGACTACGAGGCGATGGCCCGCTGCCAGCTGGCCGAGCGCAAGACCTTCTTCTACCCGCCCTATGCGCGGCTGGTGCGGCTCACGCTCCACCACCGCGATCCGGTGCTGGTGCGCCGGGCGGCCAACACGCTGGCCGCGCTGCTGCGCGAACGCTTCGGGCGGAGGGTGCTCGGCCCGGCCGCCCCGCCCGTCGATCGGATCCGGGGCGAATACCTGGCCGTCGTGCTGCTCAAGATCGAGGCGGGGGCCTCCTTCGGCCGCGCCCGCACGCTGCTGCGCGAACTGCTCGCCCGCATGCACGACGATCCCGCGAACAGGGAGTACAAATCCGTAACGATCCGCTGCAATGTCGATCCTCAGTGACCTGAGCGCCCTACTCTTTCCGCCCTGCTGCCCCGTATGCGGCACGGAACTGCACGAGGAGGACCGCCTTTTCTGCATGGTCTGCCGCACGACGGCCCCCATGACCGGCTTCTGCGGCAAGGCGGCCAACCCGCTGGCCGAACGGCTGCGCGCGGAGTTTCCCATCGAGCAGGCCTCGGCCTTCCTCTGGTATGTCGCGGGGAGCGGATGGCAGCGCGCCGTACACGACCTCAAATACCGGGGCCGCTGGCGCACCGCCCGTGAACTGGGGCTGTGGTACGGCTCCCATCTGGCCGAAAGCGGGCTTTATGCCGGCGTGGAGTGCGTCGTTCCCGTCCCGCTACACCCCCGGCGGCTCGCCGGCAGGGGGTACAACCAGGCCGAATATGCGGCCGAGGGAATCGCCGCGCGGCTCGGGGTGCCGCTGCTCCGCAACGCGGTAAAGCGGCGGCGCGACAACCCGAGCCAGACCACCCGCTCCTCGGCCGAACGGTGGGAGAACGTGCGCGACCTGTTCGCCGTCCGGCGGCCGGAGCTTCTGGCCGGCCGCCACCTGCTGCTGGTCGATGACGTGGTGACGACCGGCTCCACGCTACTCTCCTGCTCCGAGGCGATCCTGCGAGCCGTACCCTCCTGCCGCATAAGCATCGCGGCACTCGCCGTGTCGGAGCACCGCTTCGGACTGGACCGATGATCCGGAGCGAAAAACGGCAGTCCGGCCTGCGGCGGGAGGCGAAAGATGCGTCCCTTTCGGAAAACATTCCCGCCACCGTTTTGAAATATCGTCCCGTTTGTCTATTTTTGAAGATCGAATCCATCGTAAAACCGCAATGGCCAAAGAATACACGCCCGCCTCGCGCAACCGCGAGGCTTTCGCCGCACTGACCGATACCCCCGGCAACGTACCTCCCCAGGCAATCGAACTGGAAGAGGCGGTGCTCGGTGCCCTGATGCTCGAAAAGGACAGCATCATCACGGTGCAGGAGTTCATCGCCCCCGATGCCTTCTACACCGAGGAGCACCGCACCATCTACCGGGCCATCGAGGAGCTATCGACCGAGCTCAAGCCGATCGACCTCTACACCGTCACCGAGCGGCTCAAGGTGCGCAAGGAGTTGCAGAAAGTGGGCGGCGCGGCCTACCTGGCCCAGCTTACCCAGAAGGTGGGTTCGGCGGCCAACGTGGAGTTCCACGCCAAGATCATCGCCCAGAAATACGTGCAGCGCGAGCTGATCCGCTCGGCCACCGAGATCCAGCGGCGGTCGTACGACGAGTCGACCGACGTTACCGAGTTGATCGGTTTCGCCGAGGGCGAGATCTTCAAGGTCTCCGAGGGGCACGTCAAGCGGTCGGTCCAGTCGTCCAAGGATATCCTCGCCCGCGCCTTGATGCAGATCGAGGAGGCGTCGAAGAATACCAGCGCCTTCAACGGCGTGCCTTCGGGTTTCATGGCCATCGACCGCGTTACGTTGGGGTGGCAGTTGTCCGACCTGATCATCATCGCCGCCCGCCCTTCGATGGGTAAGACGGCGTTCGTCCTCTCGATGGCCCGCAACATGGCCGTCGACCACGAGGCCGGCGTGGCGTTCTTCTCTTTGGAAATGTCGTCCGTGCAGTTGAGGATGCGTCTGATCATCGCCGAAACGGGTCTTAGCGGCAACGACGTCAAGTCGGGGCGTCTCTCGCCCGAGCAGTGGCGCCACCTCGAGTCGGCCACCAAACCGTTGGGCGCCGCTCCGCTCTTCATCGACGATACGCCGGCCCTTTCGGTCTTCGAGTTCCGGTCGAAGGCCCGTCGCCTGAAGATCCACAACGACATCAAGCTCATCATCCTCGACTACCTCCAGCTGATGACAGGCCAGCAGGATA
>CAMWGZ010000118.1 GCA_947173915.1 uncultured Alistipes sp. | reverse complement strand
CTGGAGCGCCATTTCGAAGTGGAGGTGGTCACGCAGAATGTCGATAACCTCCACGAGCGGGCCGGATCGTCGCGCGTCATCCACCTGCACGGCGAGCTGACCAAGCTGCGCTCGTCGGCCGATCCCGGGCTGGTCGTGCCGATCGAGGGGTGGGAGCAGCCGCTCGACGCGACGGCTCCCGACGGAGCCTTGCTGCGCCCCCATATCGTCTTTTTCGGCGAGTCGGTGCCGATGTTCGACCGGGCCGTCGGGATCGTCTCCGCAGCCGATCTGTTCGTCGTCGTCGGCACCTCGCTCGCGGTCTATCCCGCGGCCTCGCTGGTGCGCTACGTGCGGCCCGGGGTGCCGGTCTTTCTGGTCGATCCGGGCGAACCCGACACCTCGATGATCCGCAATCCGTTCACGCATGTACGGGCGCGGGCGGCGGAGGGTATGCCGGCGCTGGCCGAGCGGCTGGAAGAGGAGTTCCGTTAGCGTTGTATCCCTGCGGCGATCGACCCCCGCATGCCTCGGCGGGCTGTTTCGTTCTTTGCCGCCCTCGTGCTTGTCTGCGGATGCGGGCAGGGGTGTCCTATTATATAAGGAATTTCCGGCAACTCGCCTGAGCGTTTGCCGGAAATTCTTTTTCGATGCCGCCGCTTCGCATGCGGCTTGGCTACTCTCCGAAGTAGATGTCGAGCAGCTTTTTCGCCGCCACGAACGAACTCATGCGGTCGCTGAGAATGTCGTTCTCCGTCTGTTCGAGCAGGGCCTCGATCTGCGGGTTGTGGTAGAAGCTGTTCCGCAGCGTCTCGTTGATCGTCTCGTACATCCAGTATTTGTTCTGACGGTTGCGGTTGCGGACGAAGTGGCCGTTGGCCTGGATGAAGTCCAGATACTCCTCGATTCCCTTCCACACCTCCTCGAGTCCCGTGCGGGTGTAGGACGAGCAGGTATAGACCCGGGGCCGCCAGCCCGATTCGGGCAGCGGGAAGAGGCGCAGCGCCCCCTGGAACTGCGTGCGGGCCAGCTCCGCCTTGTGGAGGTTCTCTCCGTCGGCTTTGGTAATGACCATCATGTCGGCCATCTCCATGATGCCGCGCTTGATGCCCTGGAGTTCGTCGCCTGCTCCCGAGATCTGGAGCATGAGGAACATATCGACCATCGAGTGTACGGCCGTCTCCGACTGCCCCACGCCGACCGTCTCGATGAAGATCAGGTCGTAGCCGGCCGCCTCGCACAGGATGATCGTCTCGCGCGTCTTGCGGGCCACGCCGCCCAGCGATCCGGCCGAGGGGGAGGGGCGGATGAAGACCTTGGGATTGGTGCAGATGCTCTCCATGCGGGTCTTGTCGCCCAGGATCGAGCCGCCGCTCCGCTCCGACGAGGGGTCGATCGCCAGCACCGCCAGCTTGTGGCGGAGCGAGGTAACCATGTTGCCGATCGCCTCGATGAAGGTCGATTTACCGGCTCCGGGCACGCCCGTGATACCGATGCGCAACGATTTGCCCGCATGGGGCAGGCAGCGTTCGATGATCTCCTGCGCCTGGGCGTAGTGGTCGGGGTTGCTGCTCTCGACGAGCGTGATGGCCTGCGAGAGGATCGTTATGTCGCCTGCGAGGATGCCTGCGACGTACTGGTCGGTCGTGAGCGTGCGTTTCCTGCGCCGCACGAAATAGGGATTGACGATGGGTTGGTTCTCCACACCCTCCGTCACGTTGAGGGCGCTCTCGTGATGGGTGTCGAGGTACTCTTTTTCGTAGTGGTTTATCTTGGTAAACGACATGGCTTATTGTGTTATTTTCCGGATGAAACTGCTTGTCACGGTCATCGGGTTGCCCATCCATGCCACCCGGTTCTTGCTGTCTATCAGTACGCTGAACGGAACGAAATCCACTCCGAATCCGGAGAACGTCCGCTTCGAGGGGTCGAGCGCCACTCCGAAGCGCGGGGCGAGATAGGGCGACAGAATCGGAGCGATCTTTTCGGGATCCTCCGGTGTGACGACGACGATGCGCAGTTTGGTGCCTAATTTGCTGGAGAGCTCTTCGAGGTTGGGAAGCGCCCGCATGCAGCCTTCGTTCGACGAATGGAAGAAGACCAGCAGCGTGAACTCCGCGGCGACGGGCTGCCGGTCGGAGAGCCAGGTGATGTTTTTGAGCTCGGGGGCCCGTTCGCCGATGACGATGTTTTGCGCCTGAAGCGTTCCCAGGGTCAAGAAGACTGCTGCAAGGAGCGAAGTGACTCGTTTCATAGCGATGAATTTTTAGCGAAGATAGGAAAAATAATCGAATAATAGAAAAATGTATGGGATACGGTATCAATTTTTGGGCCATGCGCGCATGGGACGAGACCGCCGGGGGCGGAGCGACGGGAAAGCTGCGGGACGAGCGGCGGAGGGTTTTCGACGAGGATGAGTTCCTCCGCTGTTCGGCCGTTCAGGCGGCTGATCGGATCCGCCGCCGTCCGTTCGCCGCACCTTCCGACGATGAGGCGATCCGCCGCAAGTACATGCTTCCGGAGCGTTATGTGCTGACGCTGATGACCGCCGAGACCTTCGGCCAGGAGCTGTTGCTGCTCGACCTGATGGAGCGGGGACGGCTGGCGGTCGATCTGGTAATCTGCGGCCGCCGGAGCTTCTATTCCGACGGGCTGCTGCGTGCGGCGCGCCGCCGCAGGCTGGCGCTGCGCACCAACTTCATCTACGAATACACGCCCGACGAGCTGGGGGCCTTCTGCCGCATGGCCGACGGGATGGTCTATCTGCCGGCGGGGCGGGAGCACGTGCAGCCCGTCGTCGAGGCTGTATGCGCCGGCACGCCCGTGATTCTCTCCGACACGCGGCGCAACCGCCTGGCCGCGGGCGCTGCGGCGCGCTACGTGCCCTGCTGTGAGCCGGAGGCGCTGGCCGAAGCGCTCGACCGGATGTTGCGATGATTTCGGAGCGGGATTTGTCCGGATCGCGTTTTTTGCGTACCTTTGCAGGTACAAAAATAGTTTTGTAATCCTCATCGGAGGGCTTGTCTGAAAAGCTGGATAAGATGACTGGGTAAAACCACTCTCTTGTCCGGCCTTTTTTGTGTCCGACGATGGTTCGCACGCTGTATTTATATGAAGAAAGACGCGATTGATTTCTCTTCGCCCGATGTGGGGCGGCTCTTCCGCAGGATGTTCCTGCCCACGCTGTTCGGCATGCTCAGCATCTCGGCCGTGACGGCCGTCGATGGCATCTTCATCGGACACGGGGTGGGCGGCGACGGCATCGCCGCGGTCAATATCTACGTTCCGCTGCTGATGGTCTTTCAGGGGGTGGGGCTGATGGTCGGTGTCGGCTGCTCGGTCGTCGTCTCGATCCACCTGGCGCGGGGACGGGCGAAGGTCGCCCGCCTGAATGTGACCCAGGCGCTGGCGTTCGTGACCTGCATGACGCTCCTTTGCGAGGGGCTGTTGCTGGCTTTTCCCCGCCAGACGGCCCTGTGGCTCGGCTCGTCGCTCCACCTGCTGCCCCAGGTGGTCGATTACCTGCTTTGGTTCACTCCGGCGCTGGTGTTCCAGATGTGGAGCGCCGTCGGGCTTTTCGTCATCCGTCTGGACGGTGCGCCGAAGCTGGCCATGTGGTGCAGCGTCGCGGCGGCGCTGCTCAATGTGGTGCTCGACTACCTCTTCATCTTCCCGCTGGGCTGGGGCGTGCGCGGTGCGGCCTTCGCTTCGGCGCTCAGCGTGGCGGTCGGCGGCCTGATCGCAATGGGCTACCTGGCGTTCTTTGCGCGCAGCCTGCGGCTCGTTCCGGTCAAGTGGAGCCGTAAAAGCGCGCGGCTCTCGGTACGCAACATCGGCTATCAGTGCCGCATAGGCTTCTCGGCGCTTCTGGGCGAGGCGACGCTGGCGATGCTCATGTTCGTCGGCAACCGGGTCTTCATGCGCTACCTGGGCGATGCCGGCGTGGGGGCTTTCGGGGTCGCCTGCTATTACCTTCCCTTCATCTTCATGGTCGGCAACGCCATCGTGCAGTCGGCCCAGCCGATCCTGAGCTACAACTACGGTGCGGGCGACAGCGGACGGGTGGCGCGGATCGGGCGGCTGGCGCTGGCGACGGCCGTCGGGTGCGGCGCGGTCGTTGCGGCCGCCTTCGTCGGGGCACCCGGTCCGCTGGTCGGGCTGTTTCTCGATCCGGCGACGGAGTCGGCCCGCATCGCGACGGAGGGCTTTCCGTTTTTCGCTGCGGGCTTCGTCTGCTTCGTCGTCAATCTGGCCGCTATCGGCTTCTACCAGAGTCTGGAGCGTGTCCGTCCCGCAACCTTTTTCGCCCTGCTCCGGGGCCTGTCTCTAATCCACATCTGACGCTGCCGACGAAATTACGCG
>CAMWGZ010000117.1 GCA_947173915.1 uncultured Alistipes sp. | reverse complement strand
GTCGCCGCCAATGAATCCGAGAATTCTATGAACGATCTGCGTCCCATATCTTTGGCGGGGGTGCCCGACTCCCGCCCCCTGCTCATCGCCGGCCCTTGTAGCGCCGAAACGCCCGAACAGCTGCTCGAAACGGCGCGCGGACTCGCGGCGCACGGCGTGCGGATCTTCCGGGCGGGGCTGTGGAAGCCGCGCACGAAGCCGGGCGGTTTCGAGGGGGTCGGTGCCGAGGGGCTGCCCTGGATGCGCCGGGTGCGCGAGCAGACGGGCATGTACCTGGCGACGGAGGTCGCCTCGCGCGAGCATGTCGCAGCGGCGCTCGGTGCCGGGATCGACCTGCTCTGGATCGGGGCCCGCACCTCGGCCAACCCGTTCGCCGTGCAGGAGATCGCCGATGCGCTGGCCGGGTGCGACGTGCCGGTGCTCGTGAAGAATCCCGTGAGTCCCGATCTGGAGCTTTGGATCGGGGCCATCGAGCGGCTCTACAATGCCGGGCTGCGGCGCATCGCCGCCGTCCACCGGGGCTTTACCGCCTGCGATCCGAGCATCTACCGCAACCATCCCCACTGGGCGATCCCGATCGAGTTGCGCCGTCGGCTGCCCCGCCTGCAACTGTTATGTGATCCGAGCCATATCGGCGGCCGGAGCGAGTTGGTCGCTCCGCTCGGCCAGCAGGCGATGGATCTGGGGTTCGACGGGCTGATCGTCGAGGCGCACTGCAACCCCGCCGGGGCGTGGAGCGACAGCCGCCAGCAGGTAACGCCCGACGAGCTGGCGCGGATCGTCGCGGCGCTGGTGCTGCGCGAGGGGGCGGGCGAGAGCGAGGACCTCGCGCTGTTCCGCAGCCGGATCGACCGGCTGGACGGGGAGCTGATCGGGATGCTGGCCCGGCGCATGGAGATTTCGCGCCGCATCGGCCGTTACAAGCGGGCGCACAACATTCCCGTGTTGCAGAGCGACCGCTACGAGGAGATGCTCGCGGTGCGTGCCTCGGAGGGCGAGCGGCTGGGGATGCACCGCCGGTTCATCGAACTGGTGCTTCAGGCCATTCACGAGGAGTCGATCCGCCAGCAGTTCGAGGTGCTGGAGCGGGATTGAGACACCGGAGGCGGTCGCCTTCGGATACGAATCGTCCGGCGGAGTCTTTTCTCCGCCGGACGATTTCCGTTATGTCCGGAAACTTCGGTCGCAGTTGTCCCGCTTGCGGCGGGGCGGGCGGATCACTCCGCCTCGGAGGTCTGCTCCCGGTCGATCGGTCCTTCTTGCTGCGTCTGATGTTGCTGTGTGCTCTGCCGCGTCTCTGCTGCACGCGGCTGGGGCCGTGCGGCCGGCGGCGGTGTCGTCTCGGTCCGCTGCGGTTCGGCGGCGGTGCGGGAGATCAGCGAGGTGTGGGAGCCGTAGCGCAGAGCCGTGAGGACGATGACCGCCAGCGAGGCGGCGGCCAGGAGTATTCCGACGATTCGTTTAATCATGTGCGGAGGGTGTTTGCGGGTTTTCTTCTTGGAGCACCTCGATCGCGCGGAGCATCACGGGATCGACGGGGTAGATGTTGGCGTAGAACCCTGCGTCGCGCAGCGCCGTATTGCGGCCGATGTAGGCGCGCAGCTGGGCTTCGATCAGTTTGCGCGAGCGGGCGATCTCCGAGGGAACGGGCTTCACGCCGTTGCGGGCCGCGTAGCGGATGAAGTCATCGGTCAGCGTCCTGTCGGCATCGAGCAGGGCGCGCAGCTCCCCGACGGAGGTCACGGCGTTCAGCGCCTCGCGGTGGCGGTCGGCGTATTCGAGCGTGTAGCGGAACAGTATGTTGCGCCCGGTCACTTCCAGGAAGTAGCGGGTCACGTCCGTCGTATCGACCGGAACGAAGATGTCGGGCATGATGCCGCCTCCGCCATAGACCACCTTGCCGCCGGGTGTGGTTCTGCGCAGCGAGTCGGCGAAGCGGACGCTGTCGCGCGAGAAGAATTCGTTGTGGCGGTAGCGCTCCCACAGCTCCTCCTCGTAGCCGGTCAGGTCGCCGTTGGTGTAGGGCTTCTGGATCGACCGCCCGGTGGGGGTGTAGTAGCGGGCCACCGTCAGCCGGAGCGCCGAACCGTCGGGATAGGGGAACTGCCGTTGCACCAGCCCCTTGCCGAAGGAGCGGCGGCCGATGATCGTGCCCCGGTCGTTGTCCTGGAGCGCACCGGCGAGGATCTCGCTCGACGAGGCGCTCATCTCGTCGATGAGGACCGCCAGGGGCAGCTCCTGGGTAGTTCCCTGCCCGTCGCTGTACTCCTCGGTGCGGTTGTGGGCGCGGTCCTCGGTATAGACGATCAGGCGGTCGGCCGGCAGGAACTCGTTGGCGATGCGGATCGCCTGGTCGAGGAGTCCGCCCGAGTTGCCGCGCAGGTCGAAGATCAGGCTTTGCATGCCCGCCTGCCTCAGTTCTCCGAGCGCTTTCATGAGTTCGGCGTGGGAGGTCACGGCGAACTGCGAGAGGCGGATGTAGCCGATCCGGTCGGTCAGCATGAAGGCCGCCTCGATGCTGTTCAGCGGAATGGCCGCGCGCGTTACCTCGACCGCCACCGGATCGGCGATCCCCTGCCGCTGGAGCGAGAGGGCCACCTTCGTGCCCCGCACGCCGCGCAGCCGGCGGACGATCTCCTGCTGGGGGATCTTGCGGCCGGCGACCAGCGAATCGTCGATGCGCAGGATGCGGTCGCCCGCGCGGATACCCGCCCGGTCGCTCGGGCCGGAGGGGATGACGTTGAGCACCACGATCGTGTCGGTTGCCATGTTGAAGACGATGCCGATGCCGTCGAATTCGCCCTGCAACGGTTCATTGACCGCCTCCATCTCCGAGCGGGGGATATAGACCGAATGGGGGTCGAGCTGCTCGACCAGCAGCGGAATGGCCTCTTCGGCGAGCGAGTCCAGCGCGAGCGAATCGACGTACTGCGTTTCGAGCAGCGAGAGCGTGTAGGAGAGCTTGTCCTGCCGGGAGAGCTGCCGGACGAAGGCTTCGAGCTGCCGTTCGGAGGCGGGTCGTCCGAGGTAGCGGCCCATGAAAAGCCCCGCCACGACGGCGAGCGCCAGCAGCAGGGGCAGAAGGACGGAGAGTCGGGAGTTTCGGTACATGGCGTTGCGGAACGGTGCGGATGATGTTCTGAAGGGGTGCGGCGCGGCGGACTACTTGTTCTTGAAGGTGTAGGTCAGCCCGACGCTCAGCAGCAGCTGGGTCTGGATGTCGAAATTCTGGGCGCGGTTGTAGTAGAGCTGGAAGTTGAAGGTGGTGCTCAGGTATTTGGTCGCCTTGATGTCGATCGTGTTCTCCCAGCGCACGGTCGGGTGGATCGCGAGCATCGGCTTGTTGTCCGCGTCGCCCCGGTCGGTCCACTCCTGGAGGGCATCCCGGTAGGCGTGGTAGTCGGTGTACTTGTTGTGCAGTCCGATGTTGGAGATCCAGCCGAAGAAGGAGAAGAGGGTGGTGCGGTAGCGGAAGATGCCCTTTTTGCCGAAGGTGCGGTCGAAGTCGATCTGCACCGAGGAGCCGCCCTCGTATTTCGAAGTCTTGCCGGCGTTGGCCAGACCGTAGGCCTGCCAGCCCGGTTTGTCGTCCCAGACGTTGCGGCGCACCTGGGCGTTCTCGACGAACACGGCGCTCAGGGCCAGCGGCGAGATGTTGATCTTGATCGGGAACCGCTTCTCGGGGCAGGTGTAGGTAAAACCGCCCGAGATGTCGAGGTAGCCCGGGGCCATGAAGGAGCTTTTGCGGTCGGCGGCCTCCTGCTGCGAGCGGGAGATGTAGCCGTTGGCCAGCTGGGTGCGGAACTTGATGATCGAACCCACCTGCCAGCTTTTGCTCAGGATGTAGGCCGGGTTGGTCGAGATCTGGAACTCGTCTTGGTTCTTGTACCAGGTGCCCTTGCTTGTGGTAATGCCGTCGTCGCCGGTGTATTCGACGTTCATGCGGTTGTAGCCGAACTTGGCATCGAACTTGGTTTCGATGGTAAAGCGCTGCTTGGTAAAGGTATGGTGGATGAACAGCGTGGCGGCCAGTCCGATCGAGTTGTCGCCGCCCGAGGTCTCGATCCACGAGTCGCTGTACGAGGCGACCGATCCGAGTACGCCGCCGCCGAACTCCAGTGTGTTGCGCTCCTTGCGGATGGCGGCGCGTTCGGCGCGGTAGCGCGCCCGGCTGAAGTAGCTCCGGCCATCGACCTGTGCGGGATGGGGGCGGTTTGCGAGAATCGTCAGCGAAGGGTCGGCCTTCACTTCGTCGATGGTAATCTGCGCCGTTGCGGGGCGCGCGGCGGCCGCCAGGCAGAAGAGCAAGGCGATCAGGCGAATATGTTTCATGCGTAATCGGGTTAATTTCAAAAG
>CAMWGZ010000116.1 GCA_947173915.1 uncultured Alistipes sp. | reverse complement strand
CTCGCTGACCAACATCCTGACCGTCTGGCAGAAGATCCCCCCCTACCTGTTGCTTTTCATCCTGCCCAACTACCTGATAGCCCCGCGGCTTCTGTTCAGCAGGCACCGCCGCATCTTCTGGTATCTGGTCGTCAAGCTGCTGACCATCACGGTCATATTTTCGAGCATCACCCTCTACGAGGAATATACGTCCGACCGGACGACCCCCGACCTGCTCAACGGCAAGGCCTCGTTCACCGATCTGGCGCTGCACTGGAACATCCTGCTGGGCTTCTTCATGACGGGACTCAACACGGGCATCAAGTTCCTCTACCAGTCGCTGCGCGACGAACAGCAGATGGAGGTGCTCAAGCGCCAGAACCTCATCGCGGAGATGGAGTACCTCAAGTACCAGATCAATCCGCACTTCTTCATGAACACGCTCAACAACATCCACGCCCTGATCGACATCGATGCGGAGTATGCGAAGAACACCGTGATCGAACTCTCGAAGATGATGCGCTACGTGCTCTACGAATCGGGCCACGACAGCATCTCGCTGCGGCAGGACATCCAGTTTCTGGAGAACTACATCGCCCTGATGCGCATACGCTACGACGAGAAGCGGCTCGACATCCGGTTCGAGTACCCCGAAACGATCCCCGCCAAAGTGGCTATTCCGCCCCTGCTGCTGATCGTCTTCGTGGAGAACGCCTTCAAGCACGGAGTAAGCTACAACCGCGACTCCTTCATCCGCATACGCATCGACTGCCGCGACGATGCGGTCACGAGCGAGATTACCAACAGCCGGCACAAGAAGCAAGCGGCGGCGCAGGCGGGCATCGGACTGGAGAACGTCCGCAAACGCCTGGCGCTCATCTACGGCAGCCGCCACCAGCTTCAAATCGACGAATCCGATCCGGACGTTTACTCCGTCCGCCTCACAATACCCGTATTCCATGCTTAAATGTATCGCCATAGACGATGAGCCGCTCGCGCTCAAACAGCTGCAAAGCTACATCGCCCGAATCGACACCCTGGCGCTCGAACGCACCTTTACCGATGCGCTCGAAGCCCGGAGTTTCCTGGAGCAGCAGCGCGTCGATCTGGTCTTCGTCGATATCAACATGCCCGACCTGAGCGGCGTGGAGCTGGTGCGCTCGCTGAGCGAGCGGCCGATGGTCATCTTCACGACCGCCTATGCGGAGTATGCCCTCGAAGGCTTCAAACTCGACGCGATCGACTACCTGCTCAAGCCCTTCGGCTTCGCCGACTTCAACCGCGCGGTGGGCAAGGCCCTCTCGCTGGCCGAGCTGCTCGCCTACCGGAAAACGCCCGGGCAAACGCCGCAATCGGAGGCGGCCCCCCGCGACCGGGAGTTCCTCTCGATCAAAGCCGACTACAAGACCTCGCTGATCCGCATCAGCGAGATCGTGTACATCGAAAGCGAGGGGGAGTACGTGCGGCTGCATCTCGAGGACCGAACGACTGTTACCACGCTCTTCCGGCTCAAGAACATGGAGGCGGCGCTTCCGCCCGAGCTTTTCATGCGGGTGCACCGCTCCTACATCATCAACCTGCAGCGCATCCGGGGCTACGCCAAAGGCCGCGTCTTCCTGAGCGAGGGCGACAGCGAGTACGTCCCCATCGGCGAAAACTACCGCGAGGCCTTCCAGCGGCACATCGACGAGCACTACAACAACCTTCAGACACCATGAAACATGACACCCTCATTCTGGAGACCCCGAGGCTGCAACTGCGCGAAATGAATCTCCCGGACCTCGAATCCCTCTCCTCCATCTTGCGGGACGAACGGGTAATGTACGCCTACAACGGAGCTTTCAGCGAAGAGGAGACCATGCAGTGGCTGCAAAAACAGCTGCACCGCTACGCAGAATACGGATTCGGATTGTGGGCCGTCCAAAAAAGAGACTCCTGCGAGATGATCGGCCAGTGCGGCATTACCATGCAGGAATACAGGGGGAGCCTCGTGCCGGAAATCGGATACTTATTCGCCTGCGGACACTGGCACAACGGATACGCGATCGAAGCGGCGGCGGCCTGCCGGAGATATGGGTTCGAAACACTGGGGTTCGACACCCTCTATTCAATCATCCGGGACACGAACCTCCCGTCGCAGCGGGTCGCTCTCCGAAACGGAATGAAGCCGGTCGATAAGATAATCCGGCACTATCGCGGAGCGGAAATCCACCATCTGGTATTCCGCACGGAGTCCGAAAAGGTTCCGGAAAAAAGGTAGCGGAAATGCGGAACACCCGTCGCGGCGGCGGCGGCCCGCTCACAGCACGGGAAACCGCTCCATGCGGGCGTAGGTGCCGTCCTCGCAAAGCCGGTAGCAGTAGTGGCTGCGGCCGTTGGTCAGCACCACGTAGCGGGCCCGCAGCACCGAATTGTAGCGCACGGCCTGCGCCAGGGTCTCGCGCCCGATCTTCACGCCGGCGGCCTTGCACTCGGCCAGCAGCAGCGGCTGCGCGCAATCGTCCACGACCACCACGTCGGCCCGCTGGGGCGATCCGTTCATCGCCACGGCATACTCCTGGACGATCCGCGTGGGCTGCGCCCCGCAATGGGTGGTCAGAAACTGGATCAGATGGCGGCGCACCCACTCCTCGGGAGTCAGCACCAGGAAGGTCTTGCGCAGCGGATCCCACACCGACAGCCCCGAATCGCGGCGCACGACCCGCAGACGGACGGCGGGAAAGTCGAGTTCGGGATAGTCGGGATTCATATTCGGGAAAAATTAGTAACTTTCGACCGCAAATATACGAATTTATGAGAATCATGCTTACATTGGCGGCTCTGGCCTGCGCCGGACTCGCCACAGCGCAGGAATACCGGTCGCCGGAGCCGACCTCCATAGGCAAGGAGCCGCCCCGCACCTCGTTCGCGGTCTATGCCTCGGCCGACGAAGCCGACGCGGGGTCGCTCGAAAGTTCGCAGTACCTGCGTCCGATCGACTCGTGGACGGAGCAGACAAGCGAGCGGGGCCGGGAGTTCGCTGCCCGCTTCGCCGTACCGTTCGCCTGGCTCAACCGCCAGACGCTGCTCCACATCGAGTGGGCACCGACCGCCTACGAAATCCGGCTCAACGGCGAGGTCGTCGGCTACAACCAGAACGGACGCAACCCGGCCGACTTCAACCTGACGCGCAAAACCCGCGAGGGGGCCAACGAGCTGGTCGTTACCCTGCTGTCGGATCCGGCGGCGGCTCCGCTGGAGAGCTTCGCCTCGGACCGCGAGCCGCTCGCCCCGGGAAAATGCTACGTCTTCTCGCAGCCGACCATCCGGATCCGCGACCTCTACACCCGCACCGTGCGGGAGGGAGACACCCACAACGCAGAGATCGGCGTGATCGTCAAAACCGAAGCGCTGAACCCCAAAAAGGCGAAGATCCACTACGAACTGCTCGCCGCCCCCGGCATCGTCGCCGCCAGCGGCAACCGCGAGATCACGCTCGACATGCGCGGAGAGGATACGCTCCGTTTCATCGTCCCCATTCCCGATTCGATGCTCTGGAGCGCCCGTCAGCCGCGCTGCTACACCCTGCGGCTCAAAACCCAGACGGAGGGACGCTACACCGAATACCTCGCACAGCAGGTCGGATTCCGCACCGTGGCATCATCCGAGAAAGCCCTGACGATCAACGACACGCCGACAACGCTGCGCGCCGTTCCCGCCCTGGGCGACACCCTCTCGGTCAAACGGCTGCGCGAGTGGCGCGAGGCGGGTTACAACCTCATCATGCTGCCCCCGGGCGGCGTGCCCCGCGCGCTGTACGACCTCTGCGACCGGGAGGGGTTCTATGTCGTCGAACAGGCTCCCATATCGACACGGCGCAGCGGCGACTCGCGCCGCCGGGGAGGCAACCCGTCGAACGATCCCCGCTGGCTGCCCGCCTACCTCTCGCGCATCGAAGAGAGCTACCACACGGCCCAGATCCATCCCTGCGTGATCGGCTTCTCGATCGCCGACGACTCGGCCAACGGCATCAACCTCTACGAAGGCTACCTGCGGCTGAAGGCCATCGAGAAAGAGCGTCCCGTGATCTATCCCGCCGCCGCGGGCGAGTGGAACAGCGATCCGTTCCCGCTTCCGTAGCCGCATTCACACCACCGACGAATTCGAATCCGCCCCGGCCGAAATGGCCGGGGCGGATTATTTCCGGTCCGTCTTTCCCGGAAAGCAGCCATTGGTCCCCGAAGAGCAAGCCGAAGAGTGCCAGAAACCAAAAAACTCCCCCAGTCCGCTGCCGTCCGGTACTTGCCGCACACGGGCGACGGGCTGTACCGCCCCACAGGGAACACCCGGAAAACAACACCCGGAAAACAACCCCCGCAACCCACCCCCCGCACACAGCCCACCGGAAAACAGCCA
>CAMWGZ010000115.1 GCA_947173915.1 uncultured Alistipes sp. | reverse complement strand
CACCTGGGACAGGCCATCACCAAATATTTCAACGGCAAGGGGCTGAACCTGCGCATTACCGCAGCCTTCGACGTGGACCCCGCCAAGGTGGACACCACCATCGACAACATTCCCTGCTACCACATGGAGCGCTTCGAACGGGTGGTCGAGGAGTGCGACATCTCCATCGTCATCGTCTCCTCGCCGACGAAGGTGGCACCCGACCTGGTGGTGCCGATCATCAATGCGGGCATCAAGGGGGTGCTCAACTTCACTTCGACGCGGCTGAACATGCCGCAGGGTATTTTCGTGGAGAACTACGACATTACCACCCTGCTGGAGAAGGTCGCCTACTGCGTGAAGGAGGCGGAGGAGAATGAGAACAACAACAATTGATCCTTGCGCCCGGCCATGAAGGTTTTCTACGGTTTCGACCGTCTTCCCTCGTTTGGTCATGCGGCGGCCACCGTCGGATCGTACGACGGCGTGCACGACGGCCACCGCGTGCTGCTGGACAGGGTGGCGGAGCAGGCGCGCCGCAGCGGCGGCGAGAGCATCGTGCTCACGTTCGACCCCCATCCGCGCATCACGCTCGGGACGCAGGAGGGGCTGCGGCTGCTCTCCTCGATCGGCGAGAAACGCTGCCTGCTCGAACGGCTGGGGATCGACAACCTCATCGTGATCCCCTTCGACCGCGCCTTCAGCCGCATCCCCTCGGAGGTCTTCCTGCGCGAATACCTGATCGGACGGGTCGGGGTCGAGAATCTGGTGGTGGGCTTCAACCACCGCTTCGGCCGCGACAAGGAGGGCGACTACCGCCAGCTGGCCGCGCTGCACGAGAAGTTCGGGTTCCGGGTCACGGAGGTCGCCGAGTACGACATCGACGCGGAGCGGGTCAGCTCGACGCTGATCCGCCGGCTGATCCTCGCCGGAGAGATGGGGCGTGCGGCCCGCATGCTCGGACACCCTTACCTGCTCGCCGGATCGGTAGGTGCCGACGGCCGCGTCGTGCCGGAGGAGCCGCTCAAGCTGCTGCCTCCCGAGGGGCGCTATCCCGTGCGGGTGGCGGAGCGGGACACGACGCTCCGTATCGGGTGCGACGGCATTCCGCGGTTGGAATTCCCGCACGAGGCGATGCCGCTCGGAGAGTGTATGATAATCTTTCGATAATTATGTTGGTTCGCGATTTCAAATTCCGGGTCTGGTACAAGGATACCGACCAGATGGGGGTGGTTTACCACTCGAACTACATCAGCTACTACGAGGCGGCCCGCACCGAGCTGCTGCGCAGCTGCGGGGCTTCCTATGCGGATATGGAGCGGTCGGGCGTGATGATGCCGATCCTCGAGGTGCATTCGAAGTACCTGCGTCCGGCCCATTACGACGAGCTGCTTACCGTGCGCGTGACGCTGCGGGAGCTGCCTGCGGCACGCATCACGTTCGAATACGAGATTTGCAATGAGTCGGGCGAGCTGCTCAACACGGGCAGCACCGTGCTCGGGTTCATCCGCAGCGATACCCGCCGGCCGTGCCGTGCGCCCCGTGCTTTCGTCGAGCTGCTCGGACGCTGCATGGAGGAGTAGCGCACCGGCGCGGCTACACCTTCGCGACTGCTGCCGGGCGGTTGCGCCGCAGGGGGCGTGCGGATCGTTAAAGACGGATTTCGTTCGGGGATTTGCATTTTTTTTGTAGTTTTGTACGATTATTTCGTGCACAATGGCAGAAAAAGACAAAGAACTTTTAGAAAGTATAGAGAATCAGGAGTATAAGTACGGTTTTACTTCGGATATCGAGACCGAGACGATTCCGTGCGGGCTGAACGAGCAGATCGTGCGCCTGATTTCCGAGAAGAAGGGGGAGCCGGAGTGGATGACTCAGCGGCGGCTGGAGGCCTACCGCCACTGGCTGACGCTCGCGCCTCCGACGTGGGCCCATCTGAACATTCCGCCGATCGACTTCCAGCAGATCATCTACTATGCGGCACCGAAACCGGCCAAGAAGCTCCAGTCGATGGACGAGGTCGATCCCGAACTCAAGCGCACCTTCGACAAGCTGGGTATTCCCCTCGAGGAGCAGATGGCGCTGGCGGGTGTCGCCGTCGATGCCGTGATGGACTCCGTGTCGGTCAAGACCACCTTCAAGCAGACGCTGGCCGAGAAGGGGATCATCTTCTGCTCGATGTCGGAGGCGATCCGCGACTACCCGGAGCTGATCCAGAAGTACCTGGGCAGCGTCGTGCCCCATACCGACAACTTCTATGCGGCGCTCAACATGGCTGTCTTCTCCGACGGCTCGTTCTGTTACATCCCCAAGGGGGTGCGCTGTCCGATGGAGCTTTCGACCTATTTCCGCATCAATGCGGCGGGTACGGGACAGTTCGAGCGGACGCTGATCGTGGCCGACGAGGGGGCCTACGTGAGCTATCTCGAGGGCTGTACCGCTCCCCGGCGGGACGAGAACCAGCTGCATGCCGCCGTCGTCGAAATCGTCGTCGAGCGCGACGGTGAAGTGAAATACTCGACCGTGCAGAACTGGTATCCGGGCGACAAGGAGGGCCGGGGCGGTATCTATAATTTCGTTACCAAGCGGGGCATCTGCCGCGAGAACGCGCGTCTGTCGTGGACGCAGGTGGAGACCGGATCGGCCATTACCTGGAAGTATCCGAGCTGCATCCTCGCGGGCGACAACTCGGTCGGCGAGTTCTATTCGGTGGCGATGACCAACCATTTCCAGCAGGCCGACACGGGAACCAAGATGATCCACGTGGGACGCAACACCCGCAGCCGGATCGTCTCGAAGGGCATCTCGGCGGGCCGCAGCGAGAACTCCTACCGGGGACTGGTGCGTGTGGTCGCGGCGGCCGAGAACGCGCGCAACTATTCGCAGTGCGACTCGCTGCTGATCGGCGACCGGTGCGGTGCCCACACCTTCCCGGTAATCGACAGCGCCAACCCGACGGCTGTGGTGGAGCACGAGGCGACCACCTCGAAAATCTCGGAGGAGCAGCTTTTCTATTGCAACCAGCGCGGGCTCTCGACCGAGGATGCGGTGGGGCTGATCGTGAACGGCTATGCGCGCGAGGTGCTGAACAAACTGCCGATGGAGTTCGCCGTGGAGGCCCAGAAACTGCTGGCCATCAGCCTCGAGGGTTCTGTCGGGTAATCGGAATGACAAAATAAAAAATCAAAATATGCTTTCAGTCAAGAATTTACGGGCGGAGGTCGCCGGAAAAGAGATATTGAAGGGCATCAACCTCGAGGTCAGGGCCGGCGAGGTGCATGCCATCATGGGACCCAACGGTTCGGGCAAGAGTACGCTGGCTTCGGTGCTGGCCGGAAACGAGAAGTTTACGGTAACGGGCGGCGAGGCCACCTTCCTGGGGCGCGACCTGCTGTCGCTTTCGATCGAGGAGCGGGCCTGCCTGGGTCTTTTCCTCGGATTCCAGTATCCGGTGGAGATCCCCGGAGTTTCGATGGCCAACTTCATGAAGATGGCCGTCGCCGAGCAGCGCAAGTACCGGGGCGAGGCTCCGCTTTCGCCGGCCGAGTTCCTGAAGCTGGTGCGGGAGAAGAGCGCGGTGGTCGAACTCGACTCGAAACTGATCTCCCGCTCGGTAAACGAGGGTTTCTCGGGCGGCGAGAAGAAGAAGAACGAGATCTTCCAGATGGCGATGCTCGAACCCAAGCTGGCGATTCTGGACGAGACCGATTCGGGACTCGACATCGACGCGCTGCGGATCGTGGCCACGGGCGTGACGCGCCTGCATACGCCCGAGAATGCGACGGTGGTCATCACGCACTACCAGCGCCTGCTCGACTACATCGTGCCCGACTTCGTGCATGTGCTCTACAAGGGTCGGATCATCCACACGGGCGACAAGTCGCTTGCGCTCAAGCTGGAGAAGGAGGGTTACGACTGGCTCATCAACGATTATCGCGAGGAGTAATGGCAGGGGGCGATTTTTTCAGCGACAAGACCCGCTTCGCACCGGTCGAGGGGGGCGAACTGCATCTGGAGTCCGGATGCGGGGACGACCGGCCGCTGCTGGTGCGGAATCCGCAGCGGCTGACGGTCACGGTGGCAGCGGGCCGTGCGGCCCGGATCGTCGTGCTGCACGACCGGGCCGGAGAGGCGGAGGTGCGGCTGCGGCTCGCGGAAGGGGCTGAGGCCGAGGTGGCCGAACTGTTCCTGACGGAGGGAGCCTCCTCCGAGCTGGCTCTGGACCAGGCGGCCGGAAGCCGTTTCCAGCTGACGAGCTGCCTGCTGGCGGGCGCTTCGGCGCGTTATCGGTTCGATCTGAACGGTCCGCAGGCCGCCACCGCGACAAGTGCGCTCTTCCTGGCCGCCGGTCGGGAGCGTGGTTCGGTCGATCTGAGGACGAATCACGCCGTGCCAGCCTGGTCGAGCCG
>CAMWGZ010000114.1 GCA_947173915.1 uncultured Alistipes sp. | reverse complement strand
TCAGGTATTCGAACAGCAGGCCCGTATGGCGCAGCGCCTCGCCCAGCTCGGGGATGGAGGTCCGTTTTTGCGGATCGCCGAGCCAGCGGGTCGGCAGCGCATCCGGCTGTGCGGTCCAGAAATCATCGCTCGGGTCGTGCACCGCATACGGTGCGGACGATCCGGCGGGAAGCCAGCCGAGTCCGTGCCCTCCGAAGATCAGCCCGTAGCGACGGGCCGGGGCCGCCTCCGCCATGCGGGAGAGGGTGCGGGTAATCGTGCTCCGCTCCATCGGGTTGAAGTCGGCCTCCTCCCAGCGGTACAGCGTGTCGATCGAGGCGTGTTCGTGGGAGAGGGGCTTGCCCGGGTCGTAATCTCCGTTGCGGAGCCTGTAGCGCAGCTCCAGGATCGTCGGCCGGTTCTTCTGTCCCTCGACGAAGACCAGCACGCGGCTGTCGTAGAGAATGCCGCGGTCGATGGCGGTCATCATGTCGTCGATGTTCTTGCGGAAGTAGGCGCTCAGGTCGGTGCCCGTCAGGTAGAAGAGCAGCGTCTGGTCGGCCGTCTCCGGACGCGGAGGTTCGGGACCGGGGGTCTCCCTCTCCTTGGAGCATGAGGCCATGCAGAGCATCAGCAGCGCTACGGCGCAGGCCGGTATGCGGAACAATCTTCTCATGGGTTCGGCGGGTGGGGTTTATTTGTACTCCCGGGGGCGCAGGTTGTTGAACTGCCAGGTGCGCGGGCGCTTGAAGACGTAGTCGTCGGGCTTGTTGCGGTAGATGCGGCTGTAATCGAAGTAGTAGCCCCGGATGCGTCCCTGCTCCGTGCGGACGGGTTCGAGCAGCGGCACGTATTCGACCGAGCGGCTCACGATGCGCGCCTTTCCGGGGTAGCGCCCGTGCGCGGCGAGCAGGTCGAGCGCGTGGTCGAACATGAGTATGTGCCAGGGGCTTCCCTCCTTGAGTCCGTCGCCCGACTCCTCGATCGTCGCGAGGATGGCGTTCATGCGGTTGAAGCAGCGCTGCTCGTTGCGCTCGTCGCCCAGCGCTCCGTAGGCGTAGGTCAGCAGGTTGAGCAGCTTCGGACTGAAGGGGTCGAACCGCTGCGCGTCGTGCACGGCGGTTATGAGCTGTTCGAGGCTCTCCCGCGACGGATCGTTGAGGTCGGTCGCCGCTGCCGTCGCCAGGGCGTGCTCCATGTCGGCCGCCGCCGCGAAGGGCTTGTAGCCATCCTGATAGGCATAGCCGTAGTAGAGGTAGTGGTACTCCTCTTCGGTCAGGGCGGTCTCTCCGGCCTGATAGCGCATCATCAGGTTGGGGTAGTAGAAGGGCGACGCGGGGTCGAGCGTGCGGCGGAGGATATCCTCCTCGTCCGGCGCTTTGGCCGCCCCCGCGAGCGGGAGCGCCAGAAGCAGCAGTGCCAGTAGTTTTTTCATGTCGGGATCGCGTTGTTCCTATTGACAATAACGGGCGGATCAGCACAAATCGTATCGGGCGATCAGCTTTTCGAACCGCTCCGAAAGCTCGGGCGTGCCCGGCACGAGCGGCAGCCGGAGCCTGTTGCCGATCAGCCCCATCGCGGCCAGGGCGCATTTCACGCCGGTCGGATTGCCTTCGGCGAAGAGCGCCTTGACCGCCTCGTCGAGGCATTCGTAGGCCTTGTCGGCCTCGTCGAAACGACCCTCGCGCGCCAGATTGACGCAGGCCATCATCTTCCTGGGGAAGGCGTTTACCGCCACCGAGATCACGCCGTCGCCGCCCCGGCGCATCAGTTCGAGCGTCAGCGCGTCGTCGCCCGAGAGGACGAGGAAATCCTCGGGCCGGCGGTCGAGGATCTCCTGCATCTGTTCGATCTTGCCCGAAGCCTCCTTGATGCCGATCACGTTGTCGAAGTCGCGGGCGATGCGGAGCGTGGTCTCGGCCGTCATGTTCACTCCCGAACGTCCCGGAATGTTGTAGAGGATGACCGGCAGCGGCGAGTGCTCCGACACGGTCTTGAAGTGCTGGTACAACCCCTCCTGCGAAGGCTTATTATAATAAGGTGTGACACTCAGGATGGCATCGGCGCCCCGCAGGTCGAATTCGCGCAGCTGGTCGAGCACCTCCGAGGTGGAGTTGCCGCCCACGCCGATGACCAGCGGCACGCGTCCGGCGATGTGGTTGGTGATGAACATGGCGATCACGGCCCGTTCGTGCAGGTAGAGGGTCGGGGTCTCGGCCGTCGTGCCGAGCGCCACGATGTAATCCGCGCCGCCGTCGATGATGTGGTCGATCATGCGGGCCAGTGCGGGGTAGTCCACCCGTCCGTCGGGCGTGAAAGGGGTAACGATGGCGGCACCTGCGCCGCTCAGTTTGTGTCGTATCATAGTCGGTGTGTTTTGTTGTTTTCGGTTTTCGGTGCCGGGCGGGCCGTCGCCTTGGGGCGGATGGGTCAGAACAGCTTTCCCTGCACCGGGGTGCCGTCTGCCGCCGCGACCTCTTCCGTCGCCGGAGGTGCGGGCAGCTCCGCTCCGCCGCCGCTCCCGATCAGTGCGTCGAACTCCTGCTCCGAGAGTATGGTTATGCCTAACTTCTGCGCCTTCTTCAGCTTTTCCGGACCGGTCTTCTCGCCGGCCAGCAGGTAATCGACGTTGGCCGACACGGCCGAGAGGTTCCGGCCTCCGTGCTGCTCGACCAGCTCCTTCATCTGCTCGCGCGGGCGGGAGAATCGGCCCGAGACGACGATGCTCTTGCCCTCCAGTGCCTGCGAGAGCTGTGTCTTGGCCTCCGCCTCGAACCGCAGCCCGGCAGCCCGCAGCCGCTCGATGATGCGGCGGTTGTTTTCGTCGGCGAAATATTCCGTGATGCTGTCGGCGATCTTGCCGCCCACCTCGTCCGCCTCGATCAGCTCCTCGCGCGAGGCGTTGCAGATCGCGTCGAGCGACTTGAAGTGGTCGGCCAGATACTTGGCCGTCGTCTCGCCCACGAAGCGGATGCCCAGTCCGAACAGCACCCGGGCGAAGGGCACCTGCGTCGAACGGCGGAGGTTGCCCACGATCTTCTCGGCCGTCTTGATGCCGATCTGGCGCGATTCGGGAATCTGAAGCCCGACGATCCGGTCCGCTTCGAGGCGCTGCATCGCCTCGATGTCGGGAACGATGCCTTCGTGCAGCAGGTAGTCCGCGATCTTGCGGTCGGTGGCCTTGAGCCGCTCGGGATTGGTGCGTATGCCGGTCAGGAAACTTTCGGCGCTCTTCCGGCCGATCTCCCGCAGGTAGTCCGTGCGCATGCCGGCCAGCCGGTCGGCTTTCAGGTCGTAGAGGTCGGCGATGTTCTCGATCGCCCCCTCCTTGTAGAGCTGCTCGATGATCTGCTCGCCCAGCTCCTCGATGTCCATCGCCTTGCGCCGGACGAAGTGGATGATCCGCCCCAGGATCTGGGGGCGGCAGCGGCTCTGGTTGGGGCAGTAGTGCTTGCTCTCGCCCTCGAACCGCACCAGCGGGGTGCCGCATTCGGGGCAGCGGGTGATGTATTCGAAGGGGCGGCTTCCGGCCGTGCGCGCCGCATGCTCGACCCCCGTGATCTTGGGGATGATCTCGCCCCCCTTCTCGACATAGACCATGTCGCCGGGGCGGATGTCGAGCAGCGCGATCTGCTCGGCGTTGTGGAGCGTCGCCCGCCGCACGGTGGTGCCGGCCAGCTGCACCGGCGCGAGGTTCGCCACGGGGGTTACCGCTCCCGTGCGGCCGACCTGGAAGTCGATGCTCTCCAGCCGCGTGAGGGCCTGCTCAGCCTTGAACTTGTAGGCCACCGCCCATTTCGGGGCCTTGGCCGTGAAGCCGAGCGTGCGGCGGTCGGCGTAGCTATTGACCTTGACGACCACGCCGTCGGTCGCGAAGGGGAGTTCGTGCCGCGCATGGTCCCAGTAGGCGATGAAGTCGTCGATTTCCGCGCGGCTGCGGCAGATGCGGCTGCGGTCGGAGACGTTGAATCCCCACGAGCGCGCCTTTTGCAGACTCTCCCAGTGGGTCTCGAAGGGGAGGTCTTCGCCCGCCAGCTGGTAGAGCGTGCAGTCGAGTCCCCGCCGTGCGACGACGGCCGACGAGAGCTGCTTGAGCGTTCCGGCCGCCGCGTTGCGCGGGTTGGCCAGGAGCGGCTCGCCGTTCTGCTCGCGCTCGCGGTTGAGGCGTTCGAACGAGGAGTAGGGCATCAGGATCTCGCCCCGGATCTCGAAGAGGGCGGGGATCTCCTCGCCCGTCAGGTGCAGCGGGATGCTGCGGATGGTGCGCACGTTGGCCGTCACGTCGTCGCCCTGCGTGCCGTCGCCCCGGGTCACGGCGCGCAGCAGGGCACCGTCCCGGTAGGTCAGCGAGATGGCCGTGCCGTCGAACTTGAGTTCGCAGACGAACTCCGGGTGCTCCACCTCCCAGGAAA
>CAMWGZ010000113.1 GCA_947173915.1 uncultured Alistipes sp. | reverse complement strand
ACAAGATCAACATCATCGACACCCCGGGCCACGCCGACTTCGGCGGCGAGGTCGAGCGCGTGCTGAACATGTGCGACGGCGTGCTGCTGCTGGTCGATGCCTTCGAGGGAACCATGCCCCAGACCCGCTTCGTCCTGCAGAAAGCCCTCTCGCTGGGCAAGAAGCCGATCGTGGTGGTCAATAAGGTCGATAAGCCCAACTGCCGCCCCGAGGCGGTGAACGAGCAGGTCTTCGACCTGATGTTCTCGCTCGGCGCGACCGAAGAGCAGCTCGACTACAAAACCGTTTACGGTTCGGCCAAGCAGGGCTGGATGTCCCACGTGTGGAACCAGCCGACCGACTCGATCGCCCCGCTGCTCGACGCGATCATCGACGAGATCCCCGAGCCGAGCATCGTCGAGGGAACGCCCCAGATGCTCGTCACGTCGCTCGAATTTTCGCCCTATATCGGCCGCATCGCGGTGGGCAAGGTCACGCGCGGCGAGCTGCGCGCCGGCCAAAACGTCACGCTGGCCAAGCGCGACGGCGTAACGATGCAGAAGGCCCGCATCAAGGAGCTGATGATCTTCGAGGGTCTGGGCAAGAAGAAGGTCGAGACGGTGCCCTGCGGCGAGATCTGCGCCCTGGTCGGCATCGAGGGATTCGAGATCGGCGACACGATCTGCGACTACGAGAACCCCGAGCCGCTGCCCCCGATCGCCATCGACGAGCCGACCATGTCGATGCTCTTCACGATCAACAACTCGCCCTTCTTCGGCAAGGACGGCAAGTACGTTACCTCGCGCCACATCAAGGAGCGCCTGGACCGCGAGCTGGAGAAGAACCTCGCGCTGCGGGTCGAACCGGGTCTGAACGCCGACAGTTTCGTGGTCTTCGGACGCGGCGTGCTGCACCTCTCGGTACTGATCGAGACCATGCGGCGCGAAGGATACGAGCTGCAGGTGGGCCAGCCCAAAGTGATCGTCAAGGAGATCGACGGCCGCAAGTGCGAGCCGATCGAGGAGATGACGGTCGATTGCCCCCAGGAGCACTCGGGCACGGTCATCGAGCTGACCACCAAACGCAAGGGCACCCTCACGAACATGGAGTCCAACGGCGACCGCACGCGCCTCGAATTCTCGATCCCCTCGCGCGGCATCATCGGCCTGCGCTCCAACATGCTCACGGCAACGGCCGGCGAGGCGATCATGACCCACCGGCTGAAGGGCTTCGAACCCTGGACCGGCGATATCGAGATGCGCGTGAACGGCTCGATCATATCGGGCGAGACGGGCACGGCCTACGCCTATTCGATCGACAAGCTGCAGGACCGGGGCCGCTTCTTCATCGCCCCGATGGATCAGGTCTATGAAGGTCAGGTCATCGGCGAGCACACGCGCCAGAACGACATCACGGTCAATGTGACCAAATCGAAGCAGCTGACCAACATGCGCGCCTCCGGTTCGGACGACAAGGCGGTCATCACGCCGCCCCGCATCTTCACGCTCGAAGAGGCGCTCGAATACATCAAGGAGGACGAATACGTCGAGATCACGCCCCACGCCATGCGTCTGCGCAAGATCCTGCTTCACGAAAACGACCGCAAGCGGGCGGCCAAATAGCCGATGCTCACGACAAGCCCCCGGCAGCGTCTCCCGATCCCGTTCGGGGTGCTGCCGGGGGCGGAAACGACTGTTGAAAAAAACGAACGATGGACCGCCTTACCTTAGCACTCGTCACAGGAGCAGTCGCCGGAGCGCTCGACGTGATTCCGATGATCGCCCAGCGGGTCGGCTTCCGGGCCTGCCTCTCGGCATTCCTGCAATACTTCTTCGCAGGGATCCTGATCTTTTACAGCGACCTGCCCCGCCTGCCCTGGTGGGCCGACGGCATGGCCGTTACCACGATGATGGCGCTGCCCGTCGTGCTGATCCTCACGGGCAAGGAGCGACGGGCGATCCCTGTCATCCTGCTCAACGCGCTGCTGCTGGGATTTCTCATCAGCGTCGCGGAGCGCTACCTGGCCTGAGCCTCCGAAAAAAGAGAAGAGAACCCGCAGCCTTTTCCGCTGCGGGTTCTCTGTTTCCAACGGCGTTGCGGCGGCCTCAACGCCTCAAGGTCGCGAATGTGAGGATCCGCGCACTGATTCCCGCCGCCAGCAGAAAAAGCCCCAGCTGCGCCCACCACCACGCATCGACCACCCGCAAAATGCAATAACCGATCGTCAGCCAGACCAGGCCGACGGACACGATCTTGGCCCGCAGCGGAATGGCCCGGTACTCCCGGAAGTTTCGGATGTAGGGTCCCAGATGCTTCTGATGCAGCAGCCAGTCGTACAGCCGGGGCGAGGTGCGCACGTAGAGGGCCGCGGCAAGCAGCAGAAAGGGCGTGGTGGGCAGCAGCGGCACGAAGATGCCGACGATGCCCAATGCCAGCGCGAGCGTGCCGGCCGCTATTCCCAGGATTTTCATGCCTCAATGATAACAAAATTCATACAAAGCGGCAACGATTCACGCTTTTTTCGTACCTTTGGACGGTACGAAGCGCCCCTCGCAAGGTCCGGAGGCGGAGAGCCGGGCCGGGTACGGTCCGGGCATTGCCGGGGCGACCGACCGTTGAAAACGAACGAAAAAACAAAAATACGACCATGGAGAAGAAAATCGGTATCGCCTGCGACCACGCCGGCTATGAAATGAAAGAATTTTTGGTAGGTTACCTCGGAGCCAAAGGCTGGGAGGTGCTCGACTTCGGCTGTCATTCGGAGGAGAGCATCGACTATCCCGACTTCGCGCATCCGCTGGCCGAGGCCGTCGAGAGCGGCGAACTCGAACGGGGCATCGGACTCTGCGGCTCGGGCGAAGGGATGGCCATGACCCTCAACAAGCACCAGGGCATCCGTGCCGGACTGGTCTGGGACAAGGAGATCGCCCGTCTGATCCGCCAGCACAACAATGCCAACGTCATCGTCCTGCCGGCCCGCTTCATATCGAACGACCAGGCGGTAGAGTTCGTCGAGGAGTTCCTCGCCACCCCGTTCGAGGGAGGCCGCCACGAACGGCGCATCGCCAAAATGCCGCTGGCCTCCTGCCAGGCAAAATAGCGCATCAGAGCGGAAAGACGAAAGGCGTGAGGGCTGCACAGCCCCGCGCCTTTTTTTCGTCGTCGAACAGCCCGAAGACCGCCGACCCCGACCCCGACATCGAGGCGAAGAGCGCCCCCCGCCCGAGCAGGGCGGCCTTCGCGGCGGCGATCTCGGGATGGGCCGCGAAGATATGGGGTTCGAAGTCGTTCTTGAGCGACTCCTGCCAGCATGCGAGCGGCTCGGCGATCCGCTCGGCGAGCGGCCGGGCCGGCAGGAAAGGGCGCACCCCGGCATACGCCTCGCGGGTCGAGACCCCGCAGCCGGGCTTGATCAGCACGATCCACAGCCCCCGCAGGTCGAGCGCGAGAGGCTGCATGACCTCGCCCCGCCCGGAGCAGAGCTGCGGCGTGTTGCGCACGAAGAAGGCGGTGTCGCTGCCGAGCGCAGCGGCGCAGTCGATCAGCTCCTCCTCCGGCAGCGCCAGCGCGAAGAGCTCATCGAGGGCGAGCAGCACGGCCGTCGCGTCGGACGAACCGCCCCCCAGCCCCGCACCGAAGGGGATTCTCTTTTCGAGCCGCACGGCCACCGGGCCCACCCCGTAGCGCCGCTGCATCAGCCGCACGGCCTTCATGCAGAGGTTCTCCTCGGGAGCGCAATCGACCGCCAGCCCCTCGGCACGGAACGAAGTCTCCGGGGAGGGAAGGACCTCCACCCGGTCGTACAACCCGACGACGGGACACATGACGGTCGCCAGTTCGTGATAGCCGTCCTCGCGGCGGCGGAGCACATCCAGCCCGAGGTTGATTTTACAGTTCGCATTCCGGATCATAAGGCAAAGATAGCGTATTTTTCCCGCATTTCGGTCTATCTTTGCGGCATGAAATTCCGCACCGAAATACGAATCGGCCCGCTCGGCACGGCGATCGGCTACGAAAACCGGATGCTGACCCTCGGCTCCTGCTTCGCGGAGCACCTCGCGGCACGGCTCGCCGAGGCCAAATTCCGCATCGCGAGCAACCCGACGGGCGTGCTGTTCAACCCCGTGTCGATCGCGGCGGCGATCGAGACCTTCCTCGCGCCCCGCCCCGTCGCCGAAGAGGAGCTGCACACGCACCACGGACTTCACTTCCACTACGACTTCCACGGCTCTTTCTCGGACGACGACCCGCACCAGGCGCTCGCACGGATGAACGCGGCCCGTGCGGCCGGTGCCGAGGCCCTGCGGCAGGCCGACCGGCTGATCCTGACCTTCGGCACGGCCTGGGTGTACGAACTGACGGAGACACGCCGCGCGGTGGCCAACTGCCACAAGCATCCCGCCGCCCTGTTCCGCCGCCGCCGACTCTCGCCCGACCACCA
>CAMWGZ010000112.1 GCA_947173915.1 uncultured Alistipes sp. | reverse complement strand
GGTCGAGATCGACGCGGTGGCCGTGAAGTAATTCCGCCCGTTCCCGCAAAACATGCGTTCCGGACAACCGGAGCGCATGTTTTTTATTGTTGATAACTTTTCAACAATTTTTTTTCGCGAAAAAAATTGTTTTCCCGAATAAAAGCGGGAAATTTGTAGAACCGCTGTCGGGAAAAACGATCCCGATGTGACATGCAATCATTTAATAATCAAGATAAAATTATTTTTCGATATGTCAAATAACCCATCTGTGGACTCTCCGGCCGAAGTCTCCTACAACGAGGCGGTGGAGGCATCGAAAAACTACTTCGACGGAGACGAACTGGCCGCGACGGTCTGGGTCAGCAAGTATGCCCTGAAGGATTCGTTCGGTCATATTTATGAAAAAACGCCGGCCGACATGCACCGGCGCATCGCCGCCGAAGTGGAGCGCATCGAGCGCAAGTACCCCAACCCCATGAGCCGCGAGGAGGTGTTCGAACTGCTCGACCACTTCCGCTACATCATCCCCCAGGGCGGTCCCATGACCGGCATCGGCAATAATTTCCAGGTGGCCTCGCTCTCGAACTGTTTCGTCATCGGCCACAAGAACCCGGCCGACTCCTACGGCGGCATCTTCCGCATGGACGAGGAGCAGGTGCAGCTCATGAAGCGGCGCGGCGGCGTGGGGCACGACCTTTCGCACATCCGGCCGACGGGAAGCCCCGTGCTCAACTCGGCCCTTACCTCGACGGGCATCGTGCCCTTCATGGAGCGCTACTCCAACTCGACGCGCGAGGTGGCGCAGGACGGCCGCCGCGGGGCGCTGATGCTCACGCTTTCGGTCAAGCATCCCGATGCGGAGCGCTTCATCGACGCGAAGGTCGATACCAGCAAGGTAACCGGCGCGAACGTCTCGATCAAGCTCGACGACGAGTTCATGCGGGCCGTGATCGCCGGGGAGAAGTACGTGCAGCAGTTCCCGATCCGTTCCGAGAAGCCCCTCTACCGTCAGGAGATCGACGCGAAGAAGTTGTGGGACAAGATTATCCATAACGCCTGGAAGTCGGCCGAACCGGGTGTCATGTTCTGGGACACGATCATCCGCGAGAGCATTCCCGACTGTTATGCCGACGAGGGTTTCACGACCGTTGCGACCAACCCCTGCGGCGAGATTCCGCTCTGCCCCTACGACTCGTGCCGCCTGCTGGCGATCAACCTGCTGGGCTACGTGAACGATCCCTTCACGCCGCAGGCTTCGTTCGACTTCGACAAGTTCCGCGCACACGTGGCCAAGGCGATGCGCATCATGGACGACATCATCGACATGGAGCTGGAGAAGGTCGAGGCGATCATCGAGAAGATCGCCGCCGACCCCGAGGACGAGGATATTCGCCGCGTGGAGTACGACCTCTGGCGCAAGATCCGGACGATGGCCCTCAAGGGCCGCCGCACGGGACTGGGCATCACGGCCGAGGGCGACATGCTCGCGGCGCTCGGGCTGCGCTACGGCACCCCCGAGGCGACGGCTTTCGCCGTGCAGGTGCAGAAGACCCTGGCGCTGGAGGCTTACAGGGCTTCGGTGGTCATGGCCGGCGAGCGCGGTGCCTTCGAGATTTACGACGCGGGCAAGGAGGAGAACAACCCGATGATCGCCCGCATCCGCGAGGCCGATCCCGAGCTTTACGCCGCCATGAAGGCGCAGGGCCGGCGCAACATCGCCATGCTGACCATCGCCCCGACGGGCACCACTTCGCTCATGTCGCAGACCACTTCGGGTATCGAGCCGGTGTTCCGTCCCGTCTATAAGCGCCGCCGCAAGATCAACCCCTCGGATCAGGACGCGAAGGTCGATTTCGTGGACGAGATGGGCGAGAAATTCGAAGAGTACAACGTCTATCATCACAACTTCGTCCGCTGGCTCGCCGCCAACGGCTACGACACCTCGCGGCTGCAGACCATCTCCGACGAGGAGCTGGAGCAGTGGGTCGCGGCTTCGCCTTATCACGGGGCGACGGCCAACGACATCGACTGGGTGGCCAAGGTGCGGATGCAGGGCGAGATCCAGAAGTGGGTCGATCACTCGATTTCGGTTACCGTGAACCTCCCGAACGAGGTCTCGGAGGCGCTCGTGGCCGATGTCTATCGCACGGCCTGGGAGTGCGGATGCAAGGGCGTGACGGTCTATCGCGACGGATGCCGCGACGGCGTGCTGATCGACAAGAAGAAAAAGAGCGCCGCCAAGGAGGAGAATGCCCCCGTGCTCAAGCGTCCGAAGTCGATTCCGGCGGACATCATCCGCTTCAAGAACGGCAGCGAGAACTGGATCGCCTTCGTGGGGCTGAAGGAGGGCCGTCCCTACGAAATCTTTACCGGCAAGAACGAGGAGGATGCCATGTACCTGCCGCCGAAGATCACCAAGGGCTTTATTATAAAGGTGCGCGAGCCGGACGGTTCGAAGCGCTACGACTTCCAGTATGTCGATCGCTACGGCTACACGAACACCATCGGCGGGATCTCGCGTCTGTTCGACGAGGAGTTCTGGAACTACGCCAAGCTGATTTCGGGCGTACTGCGTCACGGGATGCCCATTACGAAGGTCGTCTCCCTGATCGAGTCGCTCCACCTGAACAGCCAGACGATCAACACCTGGAAAACCGGTGTGGAGCGGGCGCTGAAGCGCTACATCTCCGACGGCACGAAGACCAAGGACAAGTGTCCGAGCTGCGGCCAGGAGACGATGGCCTACCAGAACGGATGCCTTACCTGCATGTCCTGCGGCTACTCCAAATGCGGCTGATCCGGAAAAAACGGTCGCACGACATGAATTTATCGGCGAAGTTCGGGTGTTTGGCCCGGACTTTGCTGTTTTGTTGTCGGAACTTGCTCCGGGTATGTTCGAGCATTTGTTGCGTATTTGAGAAATATATAGTACATTTGCAAACTAAATTGCACGTTTTATTTTTGCGAGTGACAGATAACAGAGTATAAACTAATTTTTAAACTTGTATGAAAAAACTTTTCTTCACGATGGCGCTTGCGTTTTGCGCCGCAGCTGCTTCGGCACAGGTTGTTGCCGTTGCGGAAGAGGTTGTCGTAGAAAAACAGCAGCCTAAAAAACGCGGATGGGCCGGTTACGAGACCAACCGTTTCTGGGATAACTGGGAGATTTCTGCTGCCGGCGGTACGCAGATCCTCGTTTTCAACGGTGCGTTCGGTAAGGGCGATGCCGGCAAGAACTTCAACCACTTCGGCTGGCAGGCCGACTTCTCGCTGACCAAATGGTTCCACCCGGTAATGGGTGCCCGTCTGCAGCTGCAGGGCGGCGAGTACCAGAACAACGTCATCGCTACCGGTGCTTACATGAAGACTCCCTACCTGTTCACTCACGTGGACTTCATGGTAAACCTGTCGAACTGGATCGGCGGCGAGCGTGACGACCGTGTTTACTATGCCGACCTGTTCGCCGGCTTCGGTTACCACGTTCAGGGCTTTACCGACAAGTTCCAGGACAAGTGGGGTGCCGGCACCGACCACAGCTACGCTTTCACGGCCGGTCTGCTCAACAAGTTCCGCGTATGCCCCTGCCTGGATATCGACCTGGAGCTGAAGGCATGGCTGCTTCCGTCGCGCGACCTGCCGGTGGCTATCGCCGCTGGTACGGGCAAGTTCTCGCAGGCTTACAGCGCAACGCTCGGCGTAACCTACCGCTTCAACAAGCGCGGCTTCAAGCAGGCTTCGCCCTACTCGGTTGAGGACGTGATGGCTTACCAGGCTGCCGTTGCCGAGCGCGATCTGGCTCTGGCCGGTCTGGCTCAGGAGAACAACGACCTGAACAACGACCTGGCTGCTGCCAAGGCTGCTGCGAAGAAGGCTGAGGCTGAGGCCGAGGCTGCCAAGAAGGCTGCCGAGATGGCGAAGTGGGGTCCCAACGCCATTCCCGCCGACGAGCTCAACGGTGCTGCCTATACCGACAACATCTACATGACCAGCAAGGGCATCTCGTTCTTCGCGATCGGCAGCGCCAAACTGACCGACAAGGAGAAGCTCCGTCTGGACATCATCGCAGCGCAGATCAAGGACGCTCCGAAGGAGAAGGTATATGTAATCGAGGGCCACGCCGATCCTCAGACCGGTTCGAAGGCATTCAACACCCGCCTGGCCGAGAAGCGTGCCAAGCAGGTTTACGACTACCTGATTTCGAAGGGCGTGAAGGCCGAGAACCTCTCCTACAAGGGTTATGGCGACGGCAAGTCTCCGTTCAAGGGCATGCAGGAGAACCGCGTGACGGTTATCCGCTAATCCGGAGTCCCTTTCCGATTTGGCCATCCCTGCCGCACAACTGCGGCAGGGATGGTTTTTTTGTGCTGTCGGGCAAGGGGGAGTGGAGCACCGGCGCAAGAACCGGGTGTGCGGCCCGGCGCTGTGTCGGCCGGGGCGGGTGATTTCCAGGACGGTGCTGTGTGCATTCCGGGGCGGCCCGTTGCCCGACCGGAGGCAGATCGGACCGGAG
>CAMWGZ010000111.1 GCA_947173915.1 uncultured Alistipes sp. | reverse complement strand
GTGTCATGCTGGGTTCCATTCCGCTGCTCAACGTGCCGCAGCCCGTCAAACTGGGTCTGGCCGGCGGTCCGCTCATCATCGCGCTGCTGATCGGCCGTTTCGGTCCGCATTTCCATCTGGTAACCTACACCACGATGAGCGCCAACCTCATGCTGCGCGAGATCGGCATCTCGCTCTTCCTGGCGGCGGTGGGTCTGGGTGCCGGCGAGGGATTCGTCGATGCGATCATGGGCGGCGGCTACCGTTGGATCGGCTACGGCGTACTGATCACGGTCATTCCGCTGCTGATAGTGGGCGTTTTCGCCCGGCTGAAGCTCAAGATGAACTACTATACGCTCATGGGACTCATGGCCGGCAGCATGACCGATCCCCCGGCACTGGCCTATGCCAACAGCACGGCCGGCAACGACATGCCCGCGCTGGGTTACTCGACGGTCTATCCGGTGGTCATGTTCCTGCGCGTGCTTACGGCCCAGATATTCATCCTCTTCGCATTGTAACGCGGCCGAAAATCGTATGAAAAAGGGATTCCGCCCGACGGCGGAGTCCCTTTTCGCTTTTCCGCGGAGAAAGCGGGACGACGCATTTTTTTCGATTCGAACGAAACAACCGTCCCGATATTTCGCTATATTTGCCTCCGAAACACAAGAGGGGTGCCTTGGATGGGAACGCCAACGGCTGAGATCATACCCTATGAACCTGATGCGGTCAGTACCGCCGGAGGAACTTGTTCATAGTCCGTAAATTTCTCATTCGGGAAACTCTCTTCGAAAATACGGACCGATCATGAAAGTACACATCAACCACACCCCCGTGGAGACCGCGCCGCAGAGCACGCTGGCCGATCTGCTCATGCAGGAGGGTATCGCTGCCGACGGCATCGCCGTCGCGATCGACAACAAGGTGGTGCCCCGTGCCGAATGGCACACGACGCTCTTGCGAGAGGAGGCTAAGATAACCGTCATACGTGCCGTCTGCGGAGGATGATGCGCCTGATAGCCGTTACCGAACCGACGTTCCGGGCGGACGAGCCGGAGGCGATCCGGCTGCTGCTCGACGAAGGCATCGACCGCATCCACCTGCGCAAGCCCGGTTCGGATGAGTGCCGGATGCGCCGGCTCGTCGAGTCGCTGCCCGGGGAGTGCTTTCCGCGCCTTACGCTGCACGACCACCTGCCGCTGGCCGTCGAATACGGAATCGGCGGGGTGCATCTCAGCGGACGCAATCCGGAGCCTCCGGCCCGCTTCGGGGGGCTGCTCAGCCGTTCGTGTCACTCGCTGCGGGAACTTGCCGCCTGCCGGGAGGAGGACTATCTCTTCCTCAGCCCGATTTTCGACAGCATCTCCAAGGCGGGGTACCGCGCCGGATTCTCCGCGCGGGAGTTGTCCGAAGCGGCGTGCGCGGGAGTCATTACCGGCCGCACGGTGGCGCTCGGCGGCATCCGCCCCGAGCACCTGCCCGCGCTCAGGGAGTACGGATTCGGCGGTGCGGCGCTGTTGGGATACCTCTGGCAAAGCCCGTCGCCGGCGGAGATGGTCCGGCGCATCGCGAAATTGAAAAGATACAACGAATTATAATACGACATCATGCTTCAATTCATTACGCACCGCACCGACCGCCACGACGAAGTGTCGGGTACGCGTGCCGTGCTCGCGGGAGGCTGCCGCTGGGTGCAGCTTCGCATGAAGGAGGCTCCGACCGAAGAGCTGCTGCGCATAGGGCGCGAGGTGGCCTGCCTCTGCCGCGAGGCGGGTGCGACCTTCATTCTGGACGACCGGGCCGATCTGGTCGGCGAACTCGGTGCCGACGGCGTGCATCTGGGTAAGAACGACATGCCGGTGGCGGAGGCCCGCCGTCTGCTCGGCTGCGACCGCCTGATCGGAGCGACGGCCAACACCTTCGAGGATATCGAACGGGCGGCGGCCGCAGGGGCCGACTACATCGGCCTGGGACCTTTCCGCTTCACGCAGACCAAACGCAACCTGAGTCCGCTGCTGGGACTGGAAGGCTATCGCGCGATAGCCGCACGGTGCCGCGAGGCGGGCATCGACCTGCCCGTGGTCGCCATCGGCGGCATCACGGCCGGAGACATCCGCCCGATCCGCGAGGCGGGTATCGCGGGTGTCGCTCTCTCGGGGTGCCTGCTCCGGGCGGACGACACCGCTGCAAAGACAAAGGAGATAATTGACATAATAAACAGATACAGACAATGAGTGAATTGATTATCGGCGGGCGGACCTTCCGTTCCCGCCTGTTCGTAGGAACCGGGAAATTCAGCTCCAACGACCTGATGGCCGAAGCCATCGCCGCTTCGGGATCGGAGATGGTTACCGTCGCCATGAAGCGCATCGACATGCGCAATCCCGAGGACGACATGCTGGCGCACGTGCGTCGTCCGGAGATTCAGCTGCTGCCCAACACTTCGGGCGTGCGCGATGCCGACGAGGCGGTGCTCGCGGCGCAGCTCGCCCGCGAGGCTTTCGGCACGGAGTTCATCAAACTGGAGATTCATCCCGACCCGAAGTACCTTTTCCCCGATCCGGTGGAGACCCTCAAGGCGACCGAACGGCTCGTGAAGATGGGCTTCGTGGTGCTTCCCTACATTCAGGCCGATCCGGTGCTCTGTAAGCGCCTGGAGGAGGCCGGTGCAGCGACCGTCATGCCGCTCGCCGCACCGATCGGCACCAACAAGGGACTCGTGACCCGCGAGCTGCTCTCGATCATCATCGAGCAGAGCAACGTGCCGGTGGTGGTTGATGCGGGGCTGGGTGCCCCCTCCCATGCGGCCGAAGCGATGGAGATGGGTGCCGATGCCGTGCTGGTCAATACGGCCATCGCCGTCGCCGGAGATCCCGTGCGCATGGCCCGTGCGTTCGCCGATGCCGTCGCGGCAGGCCGGGAGGCTTACGAAGCGGGGCTGGGGGCGCAGACCCGCTGTGCCGAGGCGAGCAGCCCGCTGACCGCATTCCTCGACTGATCAAATTACGACAAGCATGTTTTCAGAAGAATTAGCCAAATACGACTGGGACGAAACGACCCGGCGCATTCTCTCGAAACGTCCGGCCGATGTCGAGGCGGCGCTCGGCAGGGAGCGTCCGACGCTCGATGACTTCATGGCGCTCGTCTCGCCGGCGGCAGCCGCCTACCTGGAGCCGATGGCCCGGCTGAGCCGCCGCTACACGCAGGAGCGCTTCGGCAAGACCATTTCGATGTACGTTCCCATGTACATTACCAACTCCTGCTCCAATTCCTGCGTCTATTGCGGATTCAACCGCCACAACAAATTCGAGCGTGTGATCCTGACCCCGCAGCAGATCGAGGACGAGTGCCGGGCGATCCGCCGGCTCGCTCCGTTCGAGAACCTGCTGCTGGTAACGGGCGAGAATCCGCGCGATGCGGGTGTCGATTACATCGAGAAGGCGTTGCAGGTGTGCCGGCCCTATTTCAACAACCTGACGATCGAGGTAATGCCGCTGGCGAGCGAAGAGTATTACCGCCTCACGCAGTCGGGACTCAACGGCGTGGTCTGCTTCCAGGAGACCTACAACCGGGCCAACTATAACATCTACCATCCGGCCGGCATGAAGTCCCGGTTCGAGTGGCGCGTGAACGGCTTCGACCGCATGGGGCAGGCCGGCGTGCACAAGATCGGCATGGGCGTGCTGATCGGACTCGAAGAGTGGCGCACCGACGTGACGATGATGGCACTTCACCTGCAGTACCTGCGCAAGCACTATTGGAAGACACGGTACAGCGTCAATTTCCCGCGCATGCGCCCCTCCGAAGGACACTTCCAGCCCAATGTGGTCATGAGCGACCGGGAGCTGGCGCAGCTGACCTTCGCGTTCCGCATTTTCGACCGCGATGTCGATATTTCGGTCTCGACGCGCGAGTGCGCCTCTTTCCGCAACAACATTGCGACGCTCGGCGCCACCTCGATGAGCGCCGGTTCGAAGACCGATCCGGGCGGCTATTATACCTATCCCCAGTCGCTCGAACAGTTCTCGGTCAGCGACGAGCGGACTCCGGCCCAGGTCGAGGCCGATATTCGCAAGGCGGGCTACGAGGTGGTCTGGAAGGACTGGGACAAGATTTTCGACTGACGGCCATGGATGCGGAACGCTATGCCCGGCAGACGATGCTGCCGCAGATCGGACCGGAGGGGCAGCGGAGGCTGCTCGACTCCTCGGTACTCCTCGTCGGCGTGGGAGGCCTGGGATCGGCCGCCGCGCTCTACCTGACGGGTGCCGGGGTGGGGCGGATCGGTCTGGCCGATCCCGATGCCGTGTCGCTGAGCAACCTGCAGCGGCAGGTCCTCTATGACGAGCGGCAGGTCGGGATGCCGAAAACCGGGGCGGCCCGGGAAAAGCTCGCGGCCTTCTCTTCGCAGGTCCGGTTCGAATGTCATCCCGAGGGGGTTACCCCCGGGAATGCCGCCTCGCTGCTGGAGCGCTACGACCTGATCGTCGATTGCAGCGACAATTTTCCGACCCGCTACCTGCTCGACGATGCGTGTGCGGCGGCGGGGAAGCCCTGGGT
>CAMWGZ010000110.1 GCA_947173915.1 uncultured Alistipes sp. | reverse complement strand
CACGGGCGACATCGGCACGATGGATCCCGACGGCACGCTCTACATCCGGGGCCGCTCGAAAACGATGATCCTGGGCAGCAGCGGCCAGAACATCTACCCCGAGGAGATCGAGGACCGCCTCAACAACATGTATCTGGTGCAGGAGTCGCTCGTGCTCGAATACGACGGCCGCCTGAGGGCACTGGCCGTGCCGGACTACGAGCAGGCCGAGGCCGAAGGGGTCTCGAAGGAGGAGCTTCCCGCCATCATGGAGAACAACCTGCGGGAACTCAACAAACTGCTCGCCGCCTACGAGCAGGTGGCGAGCATCACGCTCTACCCCACCGAGTTCGAGAAGACCCCGAAGCGAAGCATCAAGCGCTACCTCTACAACCCTGCGCTGCTGAACAAATAGCCGCCTCCCCGGGCGGGGCCGCACACGAAAAAAGGAGGAGGGACCAGCCCTCCTCCTTTTCATATTTACACGATGCGGTACATGTCCGCCTCCCTCATGCCCCGGCGGAACGACGATGCGGATGCCCCTTGACAAGCCGCCGGATCCACAGGTAGTAGCCCGTCAGCGGGAGGGTGGCTCCCAGCAGGGCCGCAAGGCAGGTCAGTATGCGCGTCAGCACGCCGCCCCAGCTGCCGACATGGACGGTATAAACGCCGCGGCGCACTTTTGCGGCCCTCTCCTGCTGCACATAAGGCTTGCACCCGGTAATCCGGCCCCGACGGTCGAAATCGAAACGGTCTCCGGAACGGAGGCTCGTGCGGCCGACCGGAACGACGCTGGCCGAACCCTCCGAGACGGTAATCTGCCGATAGTCGGGATACCTGGCGGCCAACTCCCCGAAAACCTCCTGCCAGTGGGCATAGGGAGTCTGTGCGGACGGCTGCTCCCGCTCCGCGCGCTCCTCCCCGCGATGCCGCTGCACGCCGCCCGTCGCTTCGGCTCCGTGCTCCGTCCGGCCCGCCCCCTCGCTCCGCGTCGCGGGCGCAGCAGCGTCGGATTGCCCGTGCGGGCTGCCAGAGGCGACCTCCACGCCCAGCGTCTTGTAAAATCCGGTCCGGTACCACGAGAAGGACCACGTGAGTCCCGTCAGTGCCAGCGCGAGCAGAAAGACGGTAGCGTAAATGCCGCCCGCGACATGCAGGTCGTGCCAGAAGCGCGGCCATCCTTTCGTAAAGGATATCTTCAGACTCTTCGCAAGCGGCCTGTTGCGGTTGGTAAGCCACATCAACAGCCCCGTGACGAGAATGACGACGAGCATCAAGGTGCTCGTACCGACCAGCAGCTTGCCGCCGCCCGTGGCTGATCCCATCATCCAGCGATGCAAACGGAACATCTTGTCGAAGAACGGCAGCCGTTCGCTGCGGCCCTTTATCTGCCCCGTATATTGATCGACATAGAGCGATGCGTGGCGCGGCCTGGAGAGGGAGACCCGACAGGCCCGTCGCGGATCGGGCGTGAAGGTAACGCCCGTGACGGAGACGCTGTCGGGCAGCGTCACGGCGACGGAGGTCATCAGGCGGTCGAGCGGCAGCGGAGCCACCCCGACCTGCCCGACGAAATAGAGATCGCGGCGGCAAAGCTCCGTGATCTCCTTCTCGAAGACCAGCATGCTCCCCGAGAAGCAGATGAGCGTGATGAAGATGCCGAACGGCACGGAAAGCCACAAGTGGATTTTGCGGTAGAGTTTCTTTGCGGACATGACACCCAAAAGATTAGTTCGACGATACGAATTTGCCTGCGGCCGTCGCGGTATTTACCTTACCCATGGCCGAGACCACCAGCGTACATTTCCCGGCCGGTGCGTGCAGAAAATCCATTCCCGGCTTGTTGGAAGAGCATCCGTAGCCTGTCCCTTTCAGGACGATCGCGGCGTAGGGCACACTCTCATCGCTCCGCGAGATGATCTTCCCCGAAAGCGATGCCTTCCGCTGCGCGAAACCCGTCAGCGCACTGCACACGAGCACAAGAAGCAGGACTATTCGTACCACACTTATTATGATCTGATTATACATTTTACCATACCTCAAAAATGTTCCTCCACGAAACCAGCCGGATTTACGCAACAGAACATCGCATGCTGTTTTTCGGATGCGAAGATACCCAAACAACGGGGAAGCGACAATAGCCATCAATGGCTATTTTACTCCCGGCGCGTCTCCAGGGCAGCCTGCACCACTTCCGCACACGCCTAATTCCGTGAAAAATACCTCCCGGTTCGTCCTTTCGATCGTTTTTTTTGTTATTTTTGTTCGGTTGCCGCACCCGTGACCTTCGCGGCACCACCCCGACAAAACAAACCGGATTATGAAAAAGACTCTGAAAATTCTGGGCATCGCCCTCCTCGTCCTGCTGGCGGCGGCCCTCGTCGTGCCGCTGGCGCTGCGCGGCCGCATCGGCGACATCGTAAAACACGAGGCGAACAAGATGCTGACGGCGCGTCTCGACTTCGAAAAGCTGGACATCAGCCTGCTGCGCCACTTTCCCAACGCCTCGATCGACCTCGAAGGGCTGACCCTCGTGGGCACGGAGCGCTTCGAGGGGGATACGATCGTCGCGGCCGACCGCATCTCGGTCGTGGTCGATCTGCTGTCGCTCTTCGGCGACGAGGGATTCGACGTGAAGCGCATCCTGCTCGACCGGCCGGCGATCCACGCCCACAAGGCTGCCGACGGCGCGGTCAATTGGGACGTGATGAAACCCTCCGACGCACCCGCACCCGAAGAGACGGACGAAGAGGAGGAGCCGACGGCGTTCCGTCTGGCGCTGCGCGACCTCTCGATCGACCGGGCCACGCTGCGCTACGACGACGACTCGACCCGTACTTGCGCCTCCGTCTCGCCCCTTTCGCTGCGGCTGCGGGGCGACCTCTCGACGGCGACGAGCACCCTGGCGCTGCATCTCGAAGCAGGAGACATCCGCTACGAATCGGCCGGGCAGCGCCTCGTATCGGGGCTGGAGGCCGAACTCCGCGCCGACATCGAGGCCGATCTGGAGCGGATGCGCTTCACGCTCTCGGACAACACCCTGCGGCTGAACGCCATCACGGTCTCGCTCGACGGCTGGGTCGAGGCGGCCGACGAGGCGGTCCGCACCGACATCCGCCTGCGCACCTCGCAGATCGGCTTCCGAGACCTGCTGGGGATGATCCCGGCCTTCTACACCCGCGACTTCAAGAACCTGAGCGCCTCGGGCGAAATGCGGCTCGAAGCGTGGGCCAAAGGCGAGATGCGCGGCAACTCGCTGCCCGCTTTCGGCGCATCGCTGTCCGTCAGCAACGGCAGCTTCAAGTACGCCTCGCTGCCGCAGGCGGTGACGGACATCCGGCTGACCGCTGCGGCGAGCAACCCGGGAGGATCGCCCGATGCCACGGTCGTCGATATATCCGACTTCGGTCTGACGATGGCGGGCAACTCGCTCTCGGCCTCGCTCCGGGCGGCCACCCCGCTGAGTGATCTGCAATTCAGCGCGGCGCTCTCGGGCAAGGTCGATCTGGGGGCGATCCGCGAGGTCTATCCCCTCGACGAGTCCGTCGCGCTCGCGGGCATCGTCACGGCCGACGTGAAGGCTGCCGGCCGCATGTCCGACATCGAGGCGCAGCGCTTCGAGAAGCTGGAGGCTTCGGGTTCGCTCGAAATAGAGGGCATCTCGGCCCGGGTCGGCACGCTGCCCGAAGTGGAACTCCGCCACGCGGCGGCCTCCGTCACGCCGCAGGCCCTCACGCTGGGCGACTGCTCGCTGCGGGTGGGCCGCAGCGACCTGGAGGCCGAGGGGCGGCTCGGCGGCTACATGGGCTACCTGCTGCGGGGCGAACGGCTCACGGGAAGTCTCTCGCTGCGGTCGGAGCTGCTCGACCTGAATGAAATCCTCGCCCTCGTGCCCGAATCCGAAGCGGGCGACGAGCCGGCCGAGGCAGCCGCCCCGGCGGACGGACCCGCCGAAGCGGTCGTCATCCCGCGCAACCTCGACCTTTCGCTTCGGGCCTCGGTCGGCAGGATTCTCCTCCAGCAGATGACGCTCGCCGACTTCACGGGTGCCCTGCGCGTGGCAAACGGCACCCTTTCGATGGAGCAGCTGCGCATGAAAGCCTTCGGCGGATCGCTCCGGGCGACGGGCAGCTACGCCACGCCCGACCCCGCGAAGGCACCGGCGCTGAAGATGACCCTGGGATTCACGGAGGCCTCCTTCGCGCAGACCTTCGCCGAGCTGGACATGATCCGGAAGATCGTCCCGCTCTTCGAGAAGACCGGCGGCAACTACTCGCTCGACATGACGCTGGCGACGACGATGAACGCCGACATATCGCCCGACCTGAACTCGATGAACGCCTCGGGCGAGCTGCGCTCGTCGAACATACGCATCCAGAACCTCGAAGTGTTCGACAAGCTGGCCACGGCGCTCAAGAACGACGACCTGCGCAAGATCGAGACCCGCGACCTGCGGATCGGTTTCAAGATCGCCGACGGACGGCTGCGCACCCAACCCTTCGCGCTGAATCTGGGTCCCGTGCGGCTCGACATGGAGGGTTCGACGGGGCTGGATCAGACAATTGACTACACGGCCCAGGTAA
>CAMWGZ010000109.1 GCA_947173915.1 uncultured Alistipes sp. | reverse complement strand
TGGGACGCAACCGCAAATAACCGGGCCGAAACGACGGCCCTGCTTCGACGAAAGCGCGGACAAACGGCTTCGTTTGCCCCCTCTTTCGCCTCCCCGCCGCAGCAGAAAGCGGAAAAAATCAGCTCCGTTTTAAATCCTTTTCGCCTCCGCCCGCGTCTTACGGACAGACAGATCACTCAAAAACATCCGATTCATGAAAAAACGATCCGCACAACTCGAACTGCTCGCCCAGATAGTCGATCGGGAGCAGGAGCGTCTGTTCCGGTTCGCCTGCCTGCGCACGGGATCGCGTGCCGACGCGGAGGACATCGTGCAGGAGACGCTGTTGCGCCTGCTCCGCTCGGAGTGCGACCTGAACCGCATCGACGACGTGGAGCGCTACCTGTGGCGGGCGATCGCCAACCGCTGCACCGACTACCACCGGCGGCGGCACGCCCCGAACCTCCCGGCCGATAAGATCGCCGACCTGCCGGAAGAGACCCCCGACGCGGAGCTGCACGAACAGGCCCGCCGAATCGCCCGCCTGCTCGACACGCGTCCCGAACCCCAGGCCGAAGTCATCCGCCTGAAGACGGCCGGCTCGCTGACCTTCGCCCGCATCGCCGAGGTCGTCGGCTGCTCGGAGGCGACCGTCAAGAGCCGCTTCCGTTACGGAATCGGCAAGCTGCGCGAGAGGCTCGCCGCATCCGAACCGTCCGAAAAAGTCTTACCGTAAACACCCACCGCCATGAACTGCCACTATTTCGAAAACCGGATCGAACTGCTGTTCGACGACAACACCCCCGAAACGCTACGCCGCGAACTGCTGGCACACGCCGCAACATGCCCCGCATGCGCCGCACTGCTCCGGCACACGCAGGCCGCCCTCGATGCCGTGACGCTTCCGCCCAAAATCGAAGCGCCCCGAGGACTCGGGCAGCGCATCCTTCAGACCGCAGCCGGGAGCACAGACACCCGCCGCACGCCCCGGCAGCGGCTCCGGCTTCTGGCACCGCTCCTGAGCGCGGCCGCGGCAATCGCCGTCGTGCTGCTGCTCTTCAATCCCGCCGGCCGCTACCAGGCCCACGCCGCGCGCAAGCTGCTGCGCAACGCCGCCGCCGAGCTCGACGGCCACGAACCCTTCTACCTCGAAATGGATATCCGCACCCTCCCGCAGGAGAACTTCGCCTACACCGACGCGCGGCTGCCCTTCGTCCGCCACCGCCTGTGGGGCGACCCCGCGCGGGGACGCTGGCGGCTCGAAAAGCCGGAGCGCATCGCCCTGAACGACGGCCACCGGGTGCTGCTGTGGAATCCGGCGACGGGAGCCGGCTCGCTCCTGCTGCCGGGCGACGGCGTGGCCGAGGATTTCGCCGCTCTGCTCGATCCCTACACCCTGCTCATGCGCGAGGAGGCCCGCATCGCACGGCGCGGCGAGGTTACCTACCGCAAGGAGGTCGGTCCGCAGACCGTCACGCTCACGGTCGAGGTGCCGGCACAGGGCGATTTTGCCAACGACTACATGCGCAACGCCTCGATCGGGGAGTCCGACACCCGCCGCGAATACCGCTTCGACCGAGCGAGCGGCCGCCTCACGGGACTGAAGATCGACCTGATAACCGACCGGGGGACCAGAACCGTCGCCCGGCTGGAGCGGATCGACTACGGCACGCCGCCGGCCGACACGCTCTTCGCCGCCCCCGCGGAGGAGATCGAGTGGCTCGACCTCACGCGACCCGTCGGCGGCTCCCGCTTCGCGGGGATCACGCCCGAAGAGGCGGCCCGCAAACTCTTCGCCGCCATGCAGTCGTGGGACGAGGAGGTGCTGGGCGAGGTGCTGGCCTACTACCACCTCGACCGCATGAAGCAACACTACGGCGGCTGCCGGCTGATCGAAGCGGGCGAGCACTTCCGCTCGGGCGACTACTGCGGAGTCTTCGTCCCCTGTCGCTTCCGCAAACCCGACGGCACGATCGGAGAGACGATGCTCGCCCTTCGGCGCGACAATCCCGCCGGTGCCTGGGTGGCCGACGGAGGCCTGTAAAACGAAAAACGGGGATTCCTTTTCGGAATCCCCGTTTTTCGTTGAACGGCGCTGCCTGTTACATCATGCCGCCCATACCGCCTGCGGGCATCGGAGGCATGGCGGGCTGCTCCGACTTCTTCTCGGCCAGCACGCACTCCGTGGTCAGGAACATCGAGGCGATCGACGCGGCGTTCTCCAGCGCTACGCGCGACACCTTCGTCGGGTCGATGATACCCGCCTTGAGCATATCCTCGTAGCGGTCGTCGCGGGCGTTGTAACCGAAGGCACCCTCGCCCTCCTTGACCTTATTGACAACCACCGAACCTTCGCCGCCGGCGTTGGTCACGATCTGGCGGAGCGGCTCCTCGATGGCGCGCTTCACGATCTGGATACCGGTCGTCTCGTCCTCGTTGGCACCCTTGAGCGACTCGAGCGCCGCAACGGCACGGATGTAGGCGACACCGCCGCCCGGAACGATACCCTCCTCGACGGCTGCGCGGGTTGCGGCCAGCGCGTCATCGACACGGTCTTTCTTCTCCTTCATCTCGACCTCGGTAGCGGCACCGACGTAGAGCACGGCCACACCGCCGGCCAGCTTGGCCAGACGCTCCTGCAGCTTCTCCTTGTCGTAGTCCGAGGTAGCGACCTCGATACCGGCACGGATCTGCGCCACGCGTGCGGCGATCGCCTCTTTCGAGCCTGCGCCATCGACGATCGTGGTGTTCTCCTTGTTGAGCGTCACCTTGTCGGCCGAACCCAGCACGGAGAGGTCGGCATCCTCCATCTTCATGCCCTTGTCGGTCGAGATCACCGTCGCACCGGTCAGCACGGCGATATCCTCGAGCATCTCCTTGCGGCGGTCGCCGAAGCCCGGAGCCTTGCAGGCTGCGATCTTGAGCGTGCCGCGCAGCTTATTGACCACCAGAGCCGACAGCGCCTCGCCATCGACATCCTCGGCGATGATCAGCAGCGAACGGCCGCTCTGAGCCACCGGCTCCAGCACGCCCATCAACTCCTTCATCGTCGAAATCTTCTTGTCGGTAATCAGCACGTAAGGTTTGTCGAGCTGCGCCTCCATCTTCTCGGTGTCGGTAATGAAGTAGGCCGAGATATAGCCCCGGTCGAACTGCATGCCCTCCACGACATCCACGTGGGTCTCGGTGCCCTTGGCCTCCTCGACCGTGATGACACCCTCCTTATTGACCTTGCCCATCGCCTCGGCGATCAGCTTGCCGATATTGCCGTCGTTGTTGGCCGAGATGGTGGCCACCTGCTCGATCTTGGCGAAGTCGGTGCCTACCGTCTGGCTCTGCGCCTTGAGCGACTCGACTACAGCAGCGACCGCCTTGTCGATACCGCGCTTGAGGTCCATCGGATTGGCTCCTGCCGTCACGTTCTTGAGGCCCACGCCGATCATCGCCTGCGCCAGCACCGTCGCAGTGGTCGTACCGTCGCCCGCATCGTCGTTGGTCTTCGAAGCCACCTCCTTGACCATCTGGGCACCCATGTTGGCGATCGTATCCTCCAGCTCGACCTCCTTGGCCACGGACACACCGTCCTTGGTTACCTGCGGAGCACCGAACTTCTTGTCGATAATCACATTGCGTCCTTTGGGACCGAGGGTTACCTTCACGGCGTTCGACAGCGCGTCCACACCCTCTTTCAGAAGCTCGCGAGCCTCTACGTTGTATTTTATCTCTTTTGCCATAACGTTTCTCTTTCTTTAAGATTCCACAAATTACGAATTAGATGATCGCCAGGATGTCCTGCTGCTTCATGATCAGGTAATCCACGCCCTCGACGTTGATCTCCTGACCGGCATACTTGCCGTAAAGCACCTGATCGCCTACAGCGACCTCCATCTTGATCTCCGAAGTACCGGGACCGACGGCTACGACCTTACCTGCCAGGGGCTTCTCCTTGGCCGTATCGGGAATGATGAGTCCGCCCGCCGTTTTCTCTTCCGCAGGGTTGGGCAGGATCAACACGCGGTCCGACAATGGTTTTACGTTCATAGTGGTTAAATTTAATAATTGTATTCTTGTTTCTGTTCTCTTCGCAGCAATCGCATGCGTCCGCCCTCAGTGCAAGAGACATGCCAAACCCCTTTTGGCAGAAAAGTGTGACAAAATCCGCCGGCCGGGGCTGACAAAATGACAAAACCACCCCTCGCACCCCGGCCGACCGGCACATCCGCCCCCGGTTCGGAACGGCCGCCGCCATCCGTCCGAAACCTTCCCGGCGGCCCGGAATTATCCGGACCCGGCCGGCGGGAGCCTGCCAAGGACACTCGCAGCAGGCCGGAGACACTCCCGAATCGGCCCGAAAACCGCCGAGACAGGAAAACAGCCGCCGGAAGACAAATATTTTCGCCCGTTTTCTTGCACGGACAGAAAAAACCTATTATATTTGCACCTCGGTTGATCGGTTGAATCGACCGATATGGTGGATGTAGCTCAGTCGGTTAGAGCACTGGATTGTGGTTCCAGGTGTCGTGGGTTCGAATCCCATCTTCCACCCTCCATCAAAACGACTCCTCTTTCGAGGGGTCGTTTTTCATTTTTCAGGCAAATCTTTTCCGAACAAAGCGCCGCACTCGCCGACCCCCACCCTCATCATCAGAC
>CAMWGZ010000108.1 GCA_947173915.1 uncultured Alistipes sp. | reverse complement strand
ATCCTCAAGATCGTCCGCTTCATCCACGCCAACGGCAACCGGATGATCTCGATGACGGGCAATCTGGAATAGACCCTGGCCCGCAATTCGGACGTGCACCTCGATGTGGCCGTGCGCCACGAGGCCTGCATCCTCCATCTGGCTCCCACGACCTCGACCACTGCGCAGATCGCGATGGGCGATGCGCTGGCCGTCGCGCTGATGAAGCTCCGCGAGTTCACGAGCATCGACTTCGCGCGCCTGCACCCGGGCGGCAGCCTGGGCCGCCGGCTGCTGATGACCGTCGGCAACGTGATGCACCGCGAGGGACTTCCGGTCGTCGCGCCCGACTGTTCGGCCAAGGATATGATCCACGCCGTGAGCAAGGGCGGTCTGGGCCTCATCGTCATCTGCGAGGGGGAGAAGATCGTGGGCGTGGTGACCGACGGCGACATCCGCCGGGCGATGGAGCGTCGCGAGTCGGAGTTTTTCTCGATCCGCGCGGGCGACATCGCCAGCCTCAATCCCAAGACGATCCGCCCCGATGCCAAGCTGATCGAGGCCGAGAAGAAGATGACGCAGCACAAGATCAACTCGCTGCTCGTCGCCGACGAGCAGGAGCGGCTGGTGGGCGTGATCCAGATCTACGACATCAAATTATAACGCCATGTTTCTCATCATCGTCGATTACAGGAAGCCCATCGAGGAGGTCGAGCGCTTCCTGGCCGAACACCGGGCCTTTCTCGACCGCCATTTCTCGCGGGGCGAGCTGCTCTGTTCCGGACCCCAGCAGCCCCGCACGGGCGGCGTGATCGTCTCGCGGGCGACGGAGCGTGCCGAGGTCGAGGCGTTCGTGCGGGAGGATCCCTTCTACCGCGAGGGGATTGCCGAGTACCGGATCGTCGGGTTCGAGCCGACCAAGTGCGCGCCCGAATTCGAAGGGGTGCGTTAGCCGGGAGCCGGCGGGAAGTGCTCCGCCCGGATTTTCGGGGCGGGTGTCCCGAACCCCCGGCGCTGCGGCTGTTTTTTCTTTCGGAATTATCTTATTAAAAAGATCGTTGATGCGGAAGTTTTTCTTGTTGTGCGTTGCCGCGCTGCTCCTGTCGCAGGCGGCCTCGGCGCAGTCGGTGGGGGAGCCTTACGGAAGCGGCTGTGCGGTCGAATACACGGCCGGATGGCAGGACGGCGAACCCTGCCTCTCGGTGGTCGTCTCGTCGCGTGCGCAGGTGCTGGACGAAGCGCCCGTACTGCTGCTGAAAACCTTCGGCGGGCGGGTCATCCGCTCCGAGGGGCGGAAGATCGCCTTCTGGACGATCCGCGGAGGCGAGACGAAGGACGACGGAGAGTTCGAGCCGAGCACGCTGCTGCGCACGGTCGCCCGATTCCACCTGACCGGGGAGGAGGTGGAGCTGCTCGGCGAAGGCATCGCCAAGATCCGCCTTTCGACCTTTCCGCAGACCTACGAATCTTCATACCGCAGGGACCGGATCGGCCGGAAGCTGTACGACTCGTTCCGGGATGCGGCCGGACGTGCTTTCTGACCGCCGGGCGGATGCTTCCGGCACCGATAGAAACAAGAGGCGCGAACCGTGAAGGTTCGCGCCTCTTCTGTTCGTGTTGTTCCGGTAACTATCCCCGCACGTAGTGGGGCATCTCGGCGGGAATGGGCAGCGACAGCTCGATGATGCCGCCGACGGTGCCGTCGGCGCGGCGCCAGGCCGTCTGGTAAATCATCTTGCGGATGCCCTTCTTTTCGATGGTGTAGGCGTTGGTCGAGCCTTCGGCCAGCAGGCGGGCGATGATCGCCTTCGAGCGGTCGCTGTGGCAGGGAATCATGCTCTTGCCGCGCATGTCGCCGTTCACGGCGACGGATTGTTCGTTCTGGTAGATGATCACGCCTTCGGTGTCGCACACCGTTACGGCGCAGTTCGTGTTGTCGGCCCAGTTGTTCATGGTGCTTGTGTATTTCGTTGTTTCGTCGGGTTTTACGGCCCTGTTTATTGCGATATTTTTACCAGCTGCTCGCGGTAGGCGTTCAGGATGCGTGATTTGGAGATGTATCCCAGGTAGCGGTTCTCCCGGTCCACCACCGGAAGCACCGGCGCGTGGCTCTCCTCGAAGTGCTGGAGCACGCTCTGGATCTGCTCGTGCTGGAGGATCGTGTCGGGCGAGCGGAGCATGTATTCCGTGACCGGGGTGTCGTACTTCGTCGGGTTGAACAGATCCTCGCGCACGTCGTTCAGCCGCACGATGCCCAGCAGGCGGCCCGTGTCGTCGAGCACGGGGAAGTAGTCGTCGTGCCGCTCCCGCGACATGATCCGCACGATGTCGCCCAGCGTCTGCGAGGCGTTGATGTGCACGCCGTCGTCGTCGAGCAGCTCTTCGAGGCGCAGGAAGACGAAGACCGACTCATCCTTGTTGTGGGTCAGCAGCTCGCCGTTCTGCCGCAGCTTTTTCGTGTAGATCGAGTCAGGATCGAGGTAGTAGTCCATCGCGAAGGAGATGCAGGCGGTAATCATCAGCGGAATGAAGAGTCCGTAGCCGCTCGACAGTTCGGCGATCAGGAAGATCGAGGTCAGGGGTGCTTTCATCACGCCCGACATGACTCCCGCCATGCCCACCAGCGTGAAGGAGACCACCGACAGGTGCCAGTCGAAGAGCGTGTTGCAGACCAGCGCCGTGATCGCGCCCATGAATGCACCGACGAACAGCGACGGGGCGAACGTTCCGCCCACGCCGCCCGCCGCGTTGGTCGAGGCCATCGCGATGACCTTGAAGAACATGGTGGCGATGATGAAGAGGATCACCACCCAGTCTATGTGGCTGAAGCGGTAGAAGAGCGAGTTGTTGAACAGCTCGGTCGGGTTGCCGCGCATGAGACTCATGAAGCCTTCGTAGCCTTCGCCGTAGAGGGGCGGGAAGATATAGATCAGGATGCCGAGCACGGCGCCTCCGATGAGCCACTTGCGGTAGGGGCTTTCGATTTTCTTGAAGAAAGCGCCCACTTTGGAATTGACCGTCGTGAAGTAGTAGGACATCAGGCCGCAGAAGATGCCCAGCAGTACGAAGAGCGGGATCTGTTGCAGCTGGAAGGCATCCGCCGGAGTCAGCGAGATGGCGATCACGGGGTCGAAGCCCCGGATGAGCAGGGCGATGGCCGCCGCCGTGATCGAGGAGATCAGCAGCGGAACCACCGTGCGGGCCGTCAGGTCGAGCATGAGGATCTCCAGCACGAAGACCACGCCCGTGATCGGGGCCTTGAAGATCGCGGCCAGCGCCGCACCCGCGCCGCAGCAGAGCAGCAGGGTGGTGTTCTTGTAGTTGAGCCGCGCGAGCCGGCCGACGTTCGAGCCGATGGCCGCGCCCGTCAGCACGATCGGGGCCTCGGGGCCGACCGAGCCGCCGAATCCGATGGTCGTCGCACCGCCCACGATCGAGGTCCAGCAGTTGTGGGGGGCGATCTGCGAGCTGCGGCGCGACATGGCGTAGAGCACGCGCGTTACTCCTTCGGAAATGTTGTCCTTGACCACGTACTTGACGAAGAGCGTGGCCAGCACGATGCCGACGGCCGGGTAGAGCAGAAAGAGGAAGTGGGACTGCTCGACCGGAAACCAGTGGGTCAGCCCCGCCTTGATGCCGTACAGGAGCAGCTCGAAGAGGCAGGTGCCCAGTCCGGCCGCCACGCCCACGATGACGGCCAGCAGGGCCATCGTCTGCGTGCTGCTGAAGCGGCGCGTCAGCTCCATGAACTTGCGGTAGATCCGCTCCCCCTGCAGGGCGATCGTCTGCGGCGTGATGCGTAGATTCATAGTCGGTGCGGTGTCGGATTACTGACGGAAACGCTGCGCCTGCTCCTCGATGAGTTGGCGGTCGTCGAAGTAGTTGATCCGCATCGCCGCGCGCACCTCGTCGAGCGTGCGTGCGGCCGTTTCGCGGGCGCGCTGCGAGCCTTTGTGCAGGATCTCATAGACCTCCTCGATGCGTGCCTCGTAGAACTTGCGGCGTTCGCGGATGGGGTTCAGCTCCTCGTTGAGGACGGCGATCAGGAACTTCTTGACCTTCACGTCGCCCAGGCCGCCCCGGCGGTAGTGGGCCTTCAGCTCGTCGAGCGAGGCGTAGTCGGGCAGGTATCGGGAGAAGTGCTCCGGGCGGCAGAATGCGTCGAGGTAGGTAAATACCGTGTTGCCCTCGACCTTGCCCGGGTCCTCGACCCGCAGGTGGTCCGGGTCGGTGTACATGCCCATGACCTTCTTCCTGAGTTCTTCGGCCGTATCCGACAGGTAGATGCAGTTACCCAGCGATTTGGACATCTTGGCCTTGCCGTCGGTGCCCGGCAGGCGCAGGCAGGCGGCGTTGTCGGGCAGCAGGATCTCCGGCTCGACGAGCACGGGGCCGTACACGGTGTTGAACTTGTGGACGATCTCGCGCGTCTGCTCGATCATCGGCTCCTGATCCTCGCCGGCCGGCACGGTGGTCGCCTTGAAGGCCGTGATGTCCGATGCCTGGCTGATGGGGTAGGTAAAGAAGCCGACAGGAATGCCCGGGCGCTGCACCCCCTCCTCGTCGGCCCCCGCCTCGGAGAAGCCGCGCATCTGGATCTCGGCCTTGACGGTCGGGTTGCGCTGCAGGCGGGCCACCGTGACCAGGTTCATGTAGTAGAAGGCCAGCTCGCACAGCTCCGGTACCTGCGACTGGATGAAG
>CAMWGZ010000107.1 GCA_947173915.1 uncultured Alistipes sp. | reverse complement strand
AGCCCATCTCCCGGGCCTTGCGGTCGGAGTGCTCCTCGATGGTCTCGAAGAACTCGCTGCCGCCCGTCACTTCGAAAATACGGCGCAGCTCCCCGAGCGACTCCTCGTCCATGCGGCGCAGCGCTCCGGCCCCCTCGCGGTTGTAGGCCGGCGAGAAGCGGCCGAACACCTCCTCGTCGTTGTCGTAGATCCACTCCCAGACCGTTCCCTGCTCGGGATGCAGCTCGGGGCGGACCAGCTTCGGCGTGATGCAGTAGCCCGTGCGGAGGATGTTTTCGCCGATGGTGCGCTTGAGCGCCAGCTGCTGACGGCCCTTCTCGCTCTCGACGAAGAAGCCCAGCTTCTGCGACAGGGTGCGGAGCGCCTGGATCACGTAGCCGGGCGTGTTGCCGCGCGGGCAGCGGGGCCGGCACGACATGCACTCGCCGCAATACCAAATCACGTCGCTGCGCATCAGCTCCTCGATCGCCTCGTCGTCGCGGGTCTGCACGATGCTGACGATCTGGCGCGGATCGTAGTTGTAGAACTCGGCCGCCGGGCAGACACCCGTACAGACACCGCAGTTCATGCACGAATGGAGTCCCTCCTGCATCCGCACGTCCTCCATCAGCATATCGAAATATTTACCCATATCTCCGGAAAAATCTCTTCGAGGGCAAAGATACTCAATCGTCGCGAGCCGGAAGGTGGTATAAATACCTAAAATCCGTCCGCAACAGAAGCGCCCGGGACCTGTAGTCTGCAGGTCCCGGGCGCTTGACGAACGGCATCCGGCCGCCTACCGCCGCACGTAGCGCTCGAAGGCGAAGGGATGGGGGAAATCCTTGCCCGAAGCGAAGGACTCGCTCTCCACGAGCCGCCACTCGCTCTCGTCCCACGCCGGGAAGCGGGTGTCGCCCTCGTAGGCTCGGAACACCCGCGTGAGGTAGAATTCGTCGCACAGAGGCAGCGCCTGCCCGTAAATCTGCGCGCCGCCGATGACGAAGACCCGCTCTTCGGGCGCGAAGAGCGCCAGCGCCTCCCCGAGCGAGTGGGCCACCTCGCAGCCGTCGAGCGCGAGCGGCTGGCGCGTCACGACCACGTTGCGGCGATTGGGCAGCGGCCGCCCCAGCGATTCGTAGGTTTTGCGGCCCATGACGACGGGATGGCCCGTCGTGACGGCCTTGAAATGTTTCAGGTCCTCGGAGATATGCCACAGCAGGCGGTTGTCGCCGCCGATCACTCCGTTCTCGGCCACCGCGACGATGATCGCAATCATAAAATCTTCATTTTTGTTTTAAAACGACATGGGTGCCTTGATCGCCGGCCAGGGATCGTACCCCTCCAGCGTGAAGTCTTCGTAACGGAAGTCGAACACCGACCGCACGGCCGGGTTGAGCCGCATGACGGGCAGCGCCCGGGGGGTGCGCGCAAGCTGTTCGCGCGTCTGGTCGAGGTGGTTCAGGTAGAGGTGGGTATCGCCCAGCGTATGAACCAGCTCGCCCGGGCGCAGGCCGCACTCGCGCGCCATCATCATGGTCAGCAGCGCGTAGGAGGCGATGTTGAAGGGCACGCCCAGGAAGGTGTCGGCACTGCGCTGGTAGAGTTGGCAGGAGAGCCGCCCCTCGGCCACATAGAACTGGAAGAGCACATGGCACGGCGGCAGCGCCATCCGATCGACCTCGGCGACGTTCCACGCCGAGACCAGGATCCGCCGCGAATCGGGATGGTGCTTGATCAGATCGAGAGCCTGGCGGATCTGGTCGATCGCACCGCCGTCGGGCCGGGGCCAGCTGCGCCACTGATAGCCGTACACGTGGTTCAGGTCGCCGGGACGGTAGCCTTCGACCGGCGAGGGGGCCTGCGTGCGCACCGCCTCCAGAAACTCCTCGCGCGTTGCCGGGACCAGCCCCTGCCGGGCGTACAGCTCACAGCAGTAGCGGTAGGCATCGTTGTCCCAGATGTGGACCTCGTTGTCGATCAGATATTTGATGTTGGTATCCCCCTTGAGGAACCAGAGCAGCTCGTGGATGACCCCCTTCAGAAAGACCTTCTTGGTGGTCAGCAAGGGGAAGCCGCGCTCCAGATCGAAGCGCATCTGATGGCCGAAGACACTGCGCGTACCGGTGCCCGTCCGGTCGCCCTTGACCACGCCTTCCCGCATGATCCTGCGGAGCAAATCGAGGTATTGTTGCATAAGATATGAAATTAGGACCACTCCCGTAGCGACGCGCACCCCTCCGGGTCGATCGCCGCATAGACCGGCCGCTCGGCGGACCAGTCGCCCAGGCAGAGGACCCGCAACCCGTCGGCGGCGTAGTCCCGGGGCCAGTGCATGTGGCCGAAAATAAAACAATCCGGCCGCTCGGACGAAGCGGCCGCATATTCGCGCGCATAGGCCACCAGCGGATCGGTCGTCCGGTCGTCGGAAACATAGTTCCGGTGGCTTTTCCGGGATTTGCCGCTCCACCACTGCCCGAAGCGCAGGGCCAGATCGGGATGCACGCACCGCGCGAAGAGCCACCGCAGCGGGCGCGAGCGGAACACGGCGTTCATGAAGCGCAGCAGGGGACGGCGCTCGATCTTCAGGTTGTCGCCGTGTGCCAGAAAGAGCCGCCGGCCGGCCAGAGCGATTTCCAGGGGTGCGGTATGCACCTCAACGCCGCACTCGCGGTGCAGGTAGTCGCCGACCCACATATCGTGGTTGCCCGTGATGAAGACCACCCGCACGCCCCGGTCCGTGAGTGCGGCCAGGCGGCCGAGGATCCGCACGAACCCCTGCGGAACGACCCGCCTGTATTCGAACCAGAAGTCGAACAGATCGCCCAGGATGAAAATCGCTTCCGCATCGTCGCCCACCCGGTCGAGCCAGGCGGCGAAACGACGCTCGACGCGCCGGGCCTGGGCGGGATCGCCGGCCCCCAGATGAACGTCCGATGCGAAATAGTACATCTCCGCCCCCCGTTTAGTCGAACCGCGCCTCGAGCGCCCGCTCGAGCGCCACGCCGTAGAGATCGCGCGCCACGACGGCACCCTGCCGGTCGATCAGGAAGTTGGTCGGCACCTTCCGCACGTTGTAAAGCCCCAGCACCGGGGAACCCGCCCCCCGGAAGTCGCAGACCGAGATCCAGGGCAGCCGCTGCTCCTGCACGGCGGCGATCCACAACTCCTTCGAGCGATCGACACCGATCTGATAAACCTCGAAGCCGCGGTCGGCATACCGCGCATACAGCTCCTTGAGCTCCGCATTGATCGCATTGCTGTTGCCCAGTTCGGCAGACCAGAAATCGACCAGCACCACCTTTCCCTCCAGCTCGCCGAGCCGCACCGTGCGGCCGAACATGTCGGGCAGCGCCACGTCGGGATAGCCGGCCTCCGAGATATTGGACACCAGGTCGATCCGCGCATCCATGCGGGCGATCTCCCCCGCCAGCGAAGGCAGGTAGGGGGAGTCGGGATAACGCTCCTCGACGGCATCGGCCACCATGCGGTAGTAGATCACGTCGCTCTCCGGACTGAAGAGCGAGTTGTCCCCGGGCAGACGCTGGTAAAGAGCATACACGGCCGCCAGCGACGACTTGTGCTCGACGATAAAGCGCAGCTGCTCGCGCTTGACGGCCAGGTACCCGGCCCGATACTCGGTCTTGAGCCGGCGGAGCGCCTCCTCGTCGCCCTGCGCGCTGCCGTCGAAGCGCATCGCCAGCGCATCGAGGCGCGCCATGCCCGCGACGAAGGGCTGATAGAAGAGCCGGAGCGCCTCCGACTCCTCGGAGCCATCGACCGTGTAGTTGCCGACGGGACGGCCCGCAGCGCTGACCGTCAGGCGGTCGCCGCCGCAAAGGAACAGCGGGATCTTGTCGCCGTCGTAGATCAGGTTATAAAGCGAAGGGGTGCGGCCGGCGTTGCGCAGTTCGAGCCGGTAATTACCCGCCTCGTCCAACTGGGCCGAATCGACCACGGTCTGCGCCAGCGGCGTGACCTCCTCCAGATAGATCGTGCGGCTGTCGCCGCCGACCATGCGGCCCGAGATCCGGACCCGGTCGGAAGAGCAGGCGACCGTCAGAAACGCCACGACGAGCAGCAGCGGGCGGAGCAGTCCGCCGCGGAGCGCCCTGCGGCTCCCCCGCTCCCGAAGCGAAATCATTGTTTGGAATAATTGTGCCATGTGCCGCCGTTTTTATTGATGAAATTACGGGACTGATGCTGCGGGCGGTTCTTCTGCTGCGGGCGCTGCGCCCCGCCCTTCTGTCCCTTCTGCCCTTTCGGGAAGTGGGAGAAGTGGAACTGCTGCTGCTTGTATTCGCTGCGGATGTTGTTCAGCGCCACCTCGTCGATCCGGATGGCGTTGTCCGACATAATCTTGATGTCCCGGATGATGACCTCGTTGCTCGGATGCTCCTGATTGTATTCGTAGCTCTTGGTGCGCATGTAGCGGGCCAGCTGGTCCACCGTCCGGGAGACCACCGCCTGGGATTTGTGCTCGTCGGCCAATTTGCGGATCGTCCGCTCGACATACTTGCCGTAGTGCTTGTAAGCGATGCGGCCGGTCGAGTAGGACATGCGGGCCGGGGAAACGGTCAGCTCCTGCCGCGTGGGCTGCGGATAGGGCGAATCGACATCGAGCCGGAAGTCGGACATGATGAACAGGTGGTCCCAGAGCTTGTGGGTAAAGTCGGCCGTGTCGCGCAGCAGCGGATTGAGGTTGCCCATGACGGCGATGACGGCACGCGC
>CAMWGZ010000106.1 GCA_947173915.1 uncultured Alistipes sp. | reverse complement strand
GGTGGGGCCGCGCCGGCGCGCCCCTGGAATGGGAAGCAGAGGCATGAACTCTCGGCCGAAACGGGAAGCGATGTTTGGATTTTCGGAAAATTATGATTATTTTTCTGAAAAATTAAAAATCATGAACTCATCCGTCAATAACACCTATTCCCCCGCCGAACTGAAGTACCTCGAACTGCTCTCGCAGAAGTTTCCGACCGTCGCGGAGGCGACTACCGAAATCATCAACCTGGAGGCCATCCTGGCGCTGCCGAAGGGAACGGAGCACTTTCTGACCGACCTTCACGGAGAGTGCGAGGCGTTCCGCCACGTACTGAAGAACGCTTCGGGCGTGATCCGCCAGAAGGTCCACGAGGTCTTCGGCAACACGCTGCGCGAGTCCGAAATGTCGGAGCTTTGCACGCTAATCTACTATCCGGCCGAGAAGCTCCAGCTGGTCAAGCAGCGCGAGGCCAATCTGGAGGACTGGTACAAGGTAACGCTCAATCAGCTCACGGAGGTGTGCCGCGCCGTTTCGGTCAAATACACCCGTTCGAAGGTGCGCAAGATGCTGCCGAAGGATTTCTCCTACGTGATCCAGGAGCTGCTGCACGAGTCGGAGGTGCAAGGATCGACCAAGCAGAACTACTTCAACGGCATCATCGATTCGATCATCTCGATCGGCCGGGCCGATGCCTTCATCGAGGCGATGAGCAACGTCATCCAGCGGCTGACGATCGACCGGCTGCATATCATCGGCGACATTTTCGACCGCGGTCCCGGTCCGCACATCATCTTCGACACGCTGGCGCAGTACAGCATGTACGACATCCAGTGGGGTAACCACGACATCCTCTGGATGGGTGCCGCGGCCGGCAACCTGGCTTCGATCGCCAACGTGATCCGCGTCTCGGCCCGTTACGACAACCTCGACGTGCTGGAGGACGGCTACGGCATCAACCTGCTGCCGCTGGCCCGCTTCGCGATGGAGGCCTACGAGAACTGCCCCTGCGTGCCCTATCGGCCCAAAGTGATGCAGGGCGAAGGCGTGACGGAGCGCGACGTGCTGCTCATGTCGCAGATGCACAAGGCCATTTCGGTTATCCAGTTCAAGATCGAGGGGCAGATGATCAAACGCCATCCCGAGTACGGCATGGACCACCGCGCGCTGCTCGAAAAGATCGACTACGAGCGGGGCACCATCGAGATCGACGGTGTGGAGTATCCGCTCAAGGACGGCGACTTCCCGACGGTCGATCCGCGCGATCCCTACCGCCTCACGCCGGCCGAGGAGGCGCTCATCCATACCTTGCAGCTCTCGTTCCTCAATAGCGACAAGCTGCAGAAGCATATCCGGCTGCTCTATGCCAAGGGCGGCATGTATCTGATCGTCAATTCGAATCTCATGTACCACGCGTCGATTCCGATGACCGCCGAAGGGCAGTTCAAGACGGTCGTGGTCGATGGCGAGCCGTATGCCGGCCGTGCGCTGCTCGACAAGCTCGACCGCATGGCCCGCGAAGCCTACTTCGGCACACGCGGCGACGCGCGCCACGAGCGTGCGCTCGACTACATGTGGTATCTCTGGTGTGGTCCCGACTCGCCCTTCTTCGACAAGGCGAAGATGGCGACGCTGGAGCGCTATCTGATCGAGGACAAGAAGAGCCACCACGAGGAGAAAGGATTCTACTACAAGCATCTGGAGGATCCCGAAATGTGCTGCATGATTCTCTCCTCGTTCGGTCTCGATCCCGAGCGCTCCCACATCATCTCGGGCCATGTGCCCGTGAAGACCCGCAAGGGCGAGAGTCCGATCAAGGCCGAGGGCAAGCTGCTGATGATCGACGGCGGATTCTCGAAGGCCTACCATTCGGAGACGGGCATCGCCGGCTACACCCTCATCTACAACTCGCACGGGTTGCAGCTGGTGCAGCACGAGCCGTTCGAATCGGCGGCCAAAGCGGTCGAGGAGGGGCAGGACATCATCTCGACCAAAGTGGTGGTCGAGGCGCTGACCGACCGCATCACGGTGCGCGACACGACTGTCGGCCGCGAGCTGCAGGTGCAGATCGACGACCTGAAGAGTCTGGTGGCCGCCTACCGCGACGGACAGATCAAGGAGCGCAAGTGATTGTCGGGCGATCGGGTCCGGGCGGCCTGCTGAATTGAAAATCGAGGGGAGGAATATTACCTTTCTATTATTTATTAAAAAACAATCCTATGGCAAAGTTTTACCTGAAAGTAGTGCTGCTCGCCACTTTGCTGACTGCCTTTTCGTGCAGTTCCGACGATCCTGCTCCCGAACCCGATACCAAAATCGAGACGAAAGGGGAGAATTTCGATCTGGCCGTGGATGCGATCTCCGCGAACGGATGCGCGCTGGCGTGCAAACCCCACGATGAGACGATGACCTATATTTGCAAGATTGTCGGCAGGAAGGAGTTCGATGCGTTCGAATCCGACTGGGACTATCAGATGGACGACCTGGCGCTGTTCGAATCCTGGGCTGCCTTGGATAACGTGCCTTTGGAGACCGTGTTGGCCTCGGAACTCTTCATCGGACCGGTCGAGGACTTTGCCGACAGACTCTCGCCCGCAACGGAGTATTATCTCTATGCCTACGGCATGACGTTCGCGGGCGAGTTTACCACCGGGATCGACAAACTCCTTTTCAAGACCGCGGCGGTCGAGCAGGTCGATGTGACCTTCGATATCCGGATCTCGGAACTCGCCCCCTCCTCGTTTGCGATGGCCGTTACGGCTTCGGATCCCAAGGCCGACTTCTTCTTCTCGCTCATGGAGGAGGAGTGGGTGTCGCAGTGGGATAGTCCCGAGGAGGCGGCCGTGGAGTATCTTGCCTGGCTTGTCCGCTTCTACACCGGCAAGGGGGCTTCCGTGCGGGATATTTACGAATATTTCGTCTGCCGTGGAGTCGGTCGGGACGTATTCGAGAGGCTGCGCCCGGAGAAGACCTACTACGCTTTTGCCGTGGGAATCACGACCGAGTTCCTGCCCAATTCGACACCTGCGGTCGAGCAGGTGGTTACGCTGGCGGTAACCCCATCCGACATAACCTTCTCCGTCGAGATCGACCGCATTACCTTCAACAGCGTCTCGGGCACGATCACTCCCTCGAACGACGACCAGTACTTCTGGACCGTGCAGCGCAAGAGCGATGTCGATGAGGCCCCCTCGGAGGAGGAGCTGATGTGGGCGATTGCCGAGATGTACGAGGAGAACGGAATGTTCGGCGATGCCCTGCACACGGGAGTCTCGACGATCGAGGGGATCGACTTCCTCAGCCCCGATTCGGACTACTGTCTGCTGGTGTACGGCTGGCAGGAGGGACCGACGACGGCGCTGACCAAAAAGGAGATCCATACCGCTCCGGCCGAGGTCAATGCGGAGGATCTGGTGGTAACGTTCGAAGTGAGCGACGTAACCTACAATTCGGCGACGGTCGCGACCCGACCCAATATCGGAGTCTATTATTACAGCGATATCATCGAGGCAGAGGTGTTCGAGCAGCGTGTCGCCGAGACGGGGGACCGTGATGCGGCGATCGTGGCGCTGCTCGACGAGTCCTTGTCGTGGGGTGCCGAGTTCGCGGGGTGCGAGAAGCCCGAGTGGGCGCTCAACGTAGCCTCCATCGGCGATGACTCCTACACCTACGAGCGGCTCGAATCGGAAACCTCCTATGTGGTCATGGCCGTCAGCCTCGATCTGGAGAGCGGCGAGGCGGCATATCCCAAGGGATTCGTGAGCGAGGCATTCACTACCGACGAGCGCGTCTTCAGCGATGCCTCCGTGACATTCGAGGCGGGACATTACTACGACGGCGATGCGCTGGCGGCCATCGACGCTTCGAAGTACGGCATGATGCGCGGTTCGGCGGTGCTCTGCTACGAGCTGCAGCCCAATGCCTCGGCTTACGAGTGGTGCTCGACCATCTACGAGGGCGATCTGACCGAGTGGTACCTTACCGACGACGACGTGATCGACATGCTCATTACCTGGGGCGGCGACGAGGTGCGCCAGAATGCCCGCACGGGTGTCTATGTGTGCAATTGGGACACCGCTTTCTCCTGTATGGCGATCGCACTCGACATCAAAGGCAACTTCGGACATGCGGTAATTACCCCCTTCACGCTCGATAAGAGCGGCGTGTCGCCCGCCCAGGAGTTTATCGACGCGCAGGAGGCCTCCTCCGCGAGCGTCGGCCGCGCCACCTCTGTGGCCGCGCTCCGTAAGCCGGCTGTTCGCCGTGTGAAGGGCACAGCCGAACCGGCTGCCGCAGCTTCGGTGGCGGAGACGGAGCGCCGCGCGGCGAAGTCCGACGCAATGGTCCGCCGCATCGAAGAGGCACAGCGGAGCGCCGCGATGCCGCGGTTTGTTGTGCGGTAGGTGCCGTTCGGAAATCATGCAAAAACGAAACTTCGGGTCTCCTTCCCTCCCCGAAGTTTCGTTTCTTTTGCAGCGGTACCCGGGAAGGTAGGGATGGATGTGTCCGTATTGTCGGGTGGGCGGCATAACGAAGCCCGGAAAGATCAGAAGCGATCTTTCCGGGCTTTTCTGCGTAGCCCCACCGCGACTCGAACGCGGATTTAAAGTTTAGGAAACTTTCGTTCTATCCCTTGAACTATGGAGCCTTGATAAAGGGCGGCGTGCTTCTCCCGAAGGTCCGCACTGCAAAGATACGAAAAGTCGAGCGCAGAAGCAAGCGTCAGCTTGATTATGCCGAGAC
>CAMWGZ010000105.1 GCA_947173915.1 uncultured Alistipes sp. | reverse complement strand
CGAAGCGTTACCAGAGCACCTACCTCGATGCCCTGGCACAACGCTCCCGCATGACAGGGGCCAATGTCTGCATTACCGACATACGGCCCGGGTTCGTCGCGACGGCGCTGCTGCGCGAGGGCAAATACCCGATGCTGATGCAGCCCGGAAGGGTCGCCGACCGCATCGTCGGGGCGCTCGCCCGCAAACGCCGGCGCGTCGTCATCGACCGGCGCTACGCACTGCTCGTGGCGCTGTGGCGGGCGGTTCCGCAATGGCTGTGGGAGCGGCTCGACATCCACAGCAGGTAGCCGGAACGGACGACGCACGCCTGCGGAGCGGATGCCCCCGAGCCTCCGGCTCCCGAAAGCGGGCCGCCCTCCCCTCCCGGGCACCCATGCCTCCAGACACAAAGCGGGGCGACCGATCGATCGGTCGCCCCGCTTTCCTTGCGTTACCCGCCCGCCTAATTCAGGTTGGGCAGGAAGGAGTAATCGCTGCCGTATTCGAGCATCTGCGCGACGTAATCGTCGGGATAGGAGATCTTCACATCGACCACGCGGCCGTCCCGCTCGACCAGTTCGTAGCGGGGATTGACGAAGCCGGCATAGGGCGCGATTCCGAGCGCTCCGTAGCGGGCGAGCACCTCCTCGTGGAGCTTCGGATCGACCTTCACGGCATACTTCTCGACCAGGGCGCGGCCCGCCTCGAAGTCGCCCTCCGACTTGATGCGCTGCACCTCGCGCAGCATGCGGCCGAACAGCTCGCGCAGCTTGTCGAAGTCGTTCACGACGACGTAGGTCTTGCCGTCACGCTCGACCCACTCGATCACGTTGTCGGCACGCCCCTGTTCGTAGCACCACTCGGCAATCAGCTTGCGGTTGCGCATGTGCGCCTCCTCGACGTTCTTGCCCGGCTCGATGCGCGACAGCTGGGTCATCATGCCGTTCATGATGTACTTGGCGTAGCCGGCCCGGGCCACGTCGAGCGAGGGGATCAGCTCCAGCTCGACCATCTTCGGGTCGCCCAGGTAGTAGAGACCGAACAGGTCGGCACGCGTCTCTTCGAGCGTCGAGGTGTAGTTCTTCAGCTCGCCCCCCTTCACGCCGGGAGCCAGCTGGCCCGAGCCGTGTCCGAGGCACTCGTGCAGGTCGGTGTGCAGGTCGTCGGCCAGCTTGCCGTAGCGGACGATGCGGTCGCGGTCCTCCTCGCGCAGCATGAACTCATCGAGAAAGCCGTCGCCCTCGGCCGCCCGGGCGTAGGCGTAGGTTATGTTATCGATCGTTACCGACTTCGAGCCGTGCACCTTGCGGATCCAGTCGGCATTGGGCAGGTTGATGCCGATCGGCGTAGCGGGATAGCAGTCGCCGCCGAGCATCGCGCAGGTAATGACCTTGGCCGACACGCCCCGGACCTTCTCCTTGCGGTAGGCGGAGTCGGCCGGCGAGTGGTCCTCGAACCACTGGGCGTTCTCCGAGATGATCTCCGTGCGGCGGCAGGCCGCGCGGTCCATGAAATTGACCAGCGACTCCCACGAGGCCTTGCGTCCCAGCGGATCGCCGTAGTCCTCGATGAAGCCGTTCACGAAATCGACGTTCGAGAGCGTATCGCGCACCCACATCACGTTGTAGCGGTCGAACTCGCGCAGGTCGCCCGTCCTGTAATAGTCGATCAGCGCGCCGATGGTCGCCTTCTGCGGCTCGCGGGCCACGTCGCGGGCCTTCTCCAGCCAGAAGACGATCCGTTCGATCGCCGGCGAATACATGCCCCCGACACGCCAGACACGCTCGCGCACCTGCCCGTCGGCATCCTTCACGAGTTTCGAGTTGAGACCGTAGGCCACCGGCTCGGGATCGTCGGCGACGACCTGCGCGCGGTAGAACTCCTCGGCCTCGGCCTGGGTAACCCCCTCGTAGTAGTTGTTGCATGAGGTGGCGATCAGGTCCTCGCCCTCGGTCTGGTTCAGGCGCGTGCGATACAGCTCGGGATTGAAGATCGCCTCGCACACCACCGCACGCAGCGCGTTGAGCTCCTCGCCGAACCGCTCGACGGGCACCGCCTCGCACACGGACAGGAAGTAGTCGCGCGAAAATTCGGGCACGAACTTGTCGTTCGAGTAGTGGTGGTGGATGCCGTTGGCGAACCACACCTTCTTGAGGTACTTCTCCAGCGCCTTCCACTCGGCCGTCTCCCGGTCGCCGGGATAGTGGCGGTAGATCGTCTCCAGCGTGCGGCGGATCGGCAGGTTGTATTTGAAATTCTGGTCGAACAGAATATCGCGGCCGCACTTGGCAGCCTCCGAAAGGTAGTAGATCAGCTCTTTCTCTTCGAGCGGCAGTTCGGCGAAGCCGGGAACCTCGTAGCGGAGCACCTTCACGTCGTCGAAACGATCGAGGATCCAGGGCGCGTCGGCCGCCTCGTTCTCTTGATGGCAGGAAATCATGGTCGTTGCGGTTAAAGTCAGACAGCATGCTGTCAGGTAGTTTTTCATATTGCTAAAAATTTCGTGATGCAAAACGGTAATCCGGACAAATATAAAAAAAATATCCGAGCCGTCCAACCCCCGCCGCCAACGAGAAGCCGCTCCCGGATCGGATCCGGAAGCGGCTCTGCCCATGCGGAACGGCTCCGCACGCTGTTATCGGCTCGGTTTAGTAACCGAAGATCTCCTCCTGCGAGAGCACCTGCACGGGGCCGAGCTGACGCAGATAGTTCGTATCGAGGTCGTCCAGATCGCCCAGGATGCAGTAGAAGTAGCGGCGGTCCTTGATCCACTGCTGCTGTACCTCGCGCAGATCCTCGAGCGTCATTGCCTGGAGCTTCTCGTACACCGCCTTGTTGCGGTCCTCGTCGAGTCCCAGATCGCGGTTGTTCACATACGCCCAGAGCACCGCAGCCTTGCCGGTGCGCCCGGTGCGCAGGTTGCTCAGCATCGACTCCTTGGCCAGGTCGAAGGCTGCCTGCGATTCGGGCATGTCGTTGATGATCTCGGAGAAGGCGTCGATCGCCTCGACCATCTTGTCGTTCTGCGTGGCGATGCCCGCGATGAAGATGTAGTTTTCATCGTCGTAGCTGGGAATTACCCAGTAGGTATAGGCCGAATAGGCCAGACTGCGGGCCTCGCGCATCTCCTGGAAGACGATCGAGTTCATGCTGCCGCTCGTATATTCGTTGTAAAGGCGCACGTCGGCATCGTAGGCCGGATCGAACATACCGCCCAGGTTGGCGTACTGGAGGTAGTAGATCTGGTTGGCATCGTAGTTGGCCAGATAGACCCGGTCCTCGGGCGTGGGCCGGAAGGCGAAGTGCTCCGACGAGAGGGGTTCGAGCTGTCCGGCGACGGGATGGTGCTCCGCAAGCTGGGCGAGCAGCTCCTTGCGGCCCATCGGACCGTAATAGAGAATGGTGTGCTGCTTGGTCATCAGCTCGCGGATCTTGCCGAGCAACTCCTCGGACGAGAGGGCCTCGACCTGAGCGTCGGTCAGCGTCACGCGACGGATCATCTCGCCGCCGAACATGGCATAGCGCTGCAGGGCGTTGAAATTCTGCGCCTGGTTCAGCTTGGCATCCGACCGCGACTTGAGGATGTCGGCCTTGTAGTTGGCCAGCACCTCCTCGTTGCCCTGGGCATCGGCCACCAGATGCTCGAAGATATCCATCACGCGGCCCATGTGCTCGCTAAGACCCGAGAAGGTCACGTAGCTGCGGCTCTGGCCGGCCGAGATGTTGTAGCTGCAGGCGATGTCGTAGCACTCGGCCGCGATCTGGGCCGCCGTGCGGGCCGTCGTGCCGAGCAGCTCCATGTAGGGGAAGGCGTAGTTGAACTCGGGATCGTTGAAGGTGCCCGTATCGAAAAGATAGGTCAGCGAGAAGAGGTCGTTGATCTCGTTCTTCTTGTAGAGCACCTCCAGACCGCTGTCGGTGCGGAAGATCTCCATCTCCTTGTCGAAATCGACGAACACCGGCTCGATCGGAGCCACCGGCGTGTTCTGGATCTCGGCGAGGAAGTCGCTCTTCACGTCGCGGTTCATCTCGATCGGCGTAAGCTGCGGCTTGGGCATCTTCTGCACGTCGGGATCGACACCCTGGCGCTTGTAGATGACGGCGTAGTTCTCGTCGCCCATCTTCTCGCGCACCCAGGCCACCAGATCCTCCTTGGTAATGGAACCCAGACGGTTGAGTTCATCGACCTGATCGGCCCAGGGAATGCCCTGATAGAAGGAATTGACGAACAGCATCACGCGGCCCTCGTTCGACTCCGTCCAGCGCATCAGCGACACCTTCTGGTTGTTGATGGTAGCCTGCAGCAGCGTCTCGTCGAAGTCGCCGTCGCGCAGCTTGGCCACCTCGGCCAGCATCAGGTCACGCACCTGTTCGAGGGTCTGCCCCTCCTTGGGATAACCCCGCAGCACGACCGCACCGTAATCGGCCTGCGGCATGTTGGTCGCAAAGGAGGTCAGCACCTTCTGCGCCTGGTTCAGGTCGAGGTCCATCAGTCCGGCCTTGCCGTTGCAGAGCACCTCGGCAGCCAGCAGCGAATAATCCGTATCCTCCGACGCGGCCTTGTCGGCACGCCATGCCAGCGTCACGTGCTCGGCCTCGGGACCGAAGACCTCCTTGACGACGGGCTTCGTGATCGGAGCCTCCGGCTCGAAATCGAGCTTCGGCAGCTCCTCGTTGGGCTGCATGTCGCCGAAATACTTGTCGATCAAGGCGATCATCTTATCGGGATCGAAGTCGCCCGCCAGGCAGATCGCCATGTTGTTAGGCACGTAATAC
>CAMWGZ010000104.1 GCA_947173915.1 uncultured Alistipes sp. | reverse complement strand
ATGTTAGATTGCAAAACATCGCTCTTTCGGTATTGTCGCGGGCGGAAGGGGGGCTTGGGCTGTGCTGGCGAGTCGAATGGAATTTTCGCACGAGCAGCACTTCCCGGAGGCTCCCGGAAACAGCGGGTCCCGCATGGAATTCCATGCGGGACCCGCGCGATTAGAATCGTTCTCGTATCTGCGAATTACTCGCTCAGCGGCGTTACGCTGACATACGATTTGCCTTCGCGCTTCTTGCAGAAGGAGACCGTACCATCGACGAGTGCGAACAGCGTGTGGTCTTTGCCGAGGCCTACGTTCTCGCCCGGATTGTGGACAGTACCTCTCTGGCGGACGATGATGTTGCCAGCTTTAGCGAACTGACCACCGAAAAGTTTGATGCCGAGTCGTTTGCTCTCCGACTCACGGCCGTTCTTCGAACTACCTACACCTTTTTTGTGTGCCATGTTTCTCTAAATTTAAGGTTATGCAACAATGTCTTCTACAAGAACCTGGCTCAGATACTGACGATGACCGTTCTGCTTCTGATAGCCCGTTCTGCGCTTCTTCTTGAACACGAGGACCTTGTCGTCCTTCAGGTGCTTCAGAATCTTGCACTTTACCGAGGCGCCTTCCAAAACAGGTGCGCCCACCTTGACCTGACCGTCGTTGTCTGCGAGCAGGACTTTGTCGAAACTCACCGACGAGTTCTCCTCGCCGGGAAGACGGTGAACATAGAGTTTCCGACCTTTTTCAGCTTTGAATTGCTGACCTGCAATCTCTACTATAACGTACATTTTGTGAATTGTATGTGTTGATACATAAATTTCAAGATGCAAAGATAACCATAATTACGAGACAAACAAACATTGGCTGAAATTTTTCTTGCGCAGGTTTGGTTTGGCATGTTTTTCGATGTAATTTTGAACGGCAAACAGAAAAATACAATAATGTATCGGATCTTGATTATGTCGGACGATGCCGTCCTGCGTAAAGCGGTCGCATTCACTCTGAATGATCTGGAGGCGCATATCGAGTGCACGGACCGCATGGAGACGATGCTCGCGCTCTTCCGCCGCGAAGCGTTCGATCTGGTGATCGTCATGGGGACCGCCGCCCAGATGTGCCGCCACGAGGTCATGGAGACCCTGCGCGCCGACAAGCGTCGGTCGCCGCGCGTTTTCGTCATTTCGTGGGCGCAGTCGGAGAACGTCTCCCGGAGGATGCTTACGCTGGGTGTCAATCAATACATGACCTTGCCGGTCAGCCTGCACCGGTTGCGCCGCAAGGTCGTAAACGAGATGGGACGATGGAGCTGATGGGTCGTCTGCTCGCGTGGGGTGTCGGGGTGCTCGCGTTGCTGCTGCTGGTGTTGGCCGGCTGGTGGGGATGCGTGCTGCTGACCGCTCCGTACCGGCGCAGACGGGAGGCTTCCGTGCGCAACAAGTTTCTTCACTCCGTGCTGTGGGTCTATTTCTCGGGCGACGAGGAGGCTGCCGGTGCGGATTTTTTCGTGCGCCGCGGCCGGAGAATCGTCGCCGAGTGCATCGCCGACCTGGCGGGTTCGACCGTCGGACTCGATCCCGAGCCGATCCGCCGGATCGTCCGCGAACTGGGAATCGAAGAGTTCCTTTGGCGGCGGGTCCGCTGGTGCAGAAGCTACCGCAGGGCTTACTACCTGCAGCTGCTCTCCCGGATTCCCGTCGGCGAGCGGAGCTATCGTGAGGCGGCGCGCTACCTGAACGACCGCAACCGCCACGTGCGCTTCTGCGCGATGAGCGTGCGGATGGCCTTCGATGCCGAGGGGCAGTATGCTGCGTTGGCCGAGTATTCCGACAAGATCTCCTACTTCGAACTCGCCGAGCTGGTCATGCGGCTGCGCCATCGGGGGCTGCCGGTCGATTACCGGACGCTGTTCGCCTCGCCCAACCGCAACCTGCAGAAGCTCGCGATGGGCGTGGTGTGGCACTATGGGCTGACCGACGCGGAGGACGAGCTGGTGCGGATCCTCTCGAAGGAGAATCCCGAGGAGTCGGCCGGCGTGCTCTATATTCTCTGTGCGCTCCGTTGCAGTGTGGCGCGCGAGGAGGTGGCCCGCTTCATCAGCGAGATGAAGCCCGAGTGGCGCAAGGCGCTGCTGCGCTACATGGCGCGCCAGGGCTATTCGGTCCATGCGCTGCGGGTCTTCATTCCCGACGACGAGAGGGATTATTATGTTTCGTTGGTCGATTCTTATAAATTAAACGTGGGATAGGATATGTACTGGGTCGTGAATATAGGGGTGCTGCTGGTCTCGGTGGCTGCGGTGGGCTGTGTGGTGCTGGTGGTGTACCGCGTGTTGCAGGGGCGCAGCAAGCGCCGGCTGCTTTCGCGCACGCACGGCGTGCTGGCCGACAGCCCCGACTTCATCGGGGTCTCGGCCGTCTGCTACGATATCGAGTCGGTCGGCCATATTTCCGAGCTGCTCGATGTCGAATACCCCAGCTACGAGCTGGTCGTGGTCATGGACTCCCGCTCGAAGCCGGAGCTGTTCCAGGAGATCCTGCGCCATTACCGGATGATGCGTGTGGAGTACCGTCCGCTTGAGCCGCAGGCGGCGCTGGGGGTGCGGGGCTTCTACCGTTCGGAGCGGCGCGGGTTCAACCGGCTCACGCTGCTCGACCAGATGGAGGTCTTCTCGTCGCTGTCGGCCAATGCGGCGGTGCGGGTGGCTACCTACGACTACATTCTGCCGATCGAGGGGCGCGTGCGGCTGGTGCCGCGTGCCATCGAGCGGCTGATCATGGAGCTGTCCGAATATCCGATCGGTTCGATCCAGCTCGTCCGCTCGATCGTCGGCAAGCCGCTGCTGCTCTATGCCCGCGAGTCGGTGATGGAGTTCGGGGGATTCGACCGGATGGCGTGGGGCGCGATCGACCGCGACGCGAAGATCACGCTCTACGAACGTCTGTTCTTCCTCGCTCCTTCGCGCCATGTCTCCCTGGCCGTCGGCGCATGCATTGCCGTTGCGGTCGCCGGGGCGTTCTGGACCTGGCACTGGGGCTGGTGGTCCCTTACGCTCATGCTGTTGGACGTGCTGCTGCTGGTGGGGCTGTTCGCCTGGCTGGCCTCGATCTCCACCCATTCGGCCTCGGAGGGGCGCAAGTCCGAGTTCGGGGCCATGTAGCGGGAGCCTGCTCCGGAGGTTGCGGAGAGGCCCTCCGCCGCCGCAGGGCGGGGTATTGATCCGTTCGGCTTGAGGATTCCTATTTTTGTGTGAAAAATTTCACAGTTCGGAATATAAATTGTACTTTTATCCTGTGGACAGCAAAAAACAGATCAGTCATGCTCGATAACGAACAGAAAATCTATCTTTTACCGAATCTTGTCAATGCAGTGGTGCGTGCGGGGGCCGCGATCATGCAGGTTTACGACAGCCCCGAGGATTACGGTGTCAGCTTCAAGAACGACAAAACCCCCATTACGGTCGCCGACCGGCGGGCGCACGATACGATCAAGAACTACCTCGGCTCGACCCGAATTCCGATTCTGAGCGAGGAGGGGCGCGAGATGCGCTACGAGGAGCGCTGCAACTGGGAGCTTTTCTGGCTGGTCGATCCGCTCGACGGCACGGTGGAGTTCATCAAGGGCAACAATGAATTTACGGTCAATATCGCCCTGATGGAGAACAACCGCAGCGTCGCGGCGGCAGTCTATGTGCCCTACCTGCGCAAGCTCTACCTGGCGTGGCGCGGCGGCGGGGCCTTCCTTAAGGAGGAGGTGGTGCCCGATGCCGGGGCCGATTACACCTACGAGCAGCTGAGCGAGGGGCTGCGGCCGCTTCCGTCGGCGGAGACCCGTCACGAGCGGTTCCGCGTGGCGGTGTCGCGTTCGCACCAGTCGCCGGAGACGCATGCCTACATCGACGAGCTGCGCAGGAGCCGTCCCGATCTGCAGGTCATGCAGCAGGGCAGCTCCTATAAGTTCTGCCTGCTGGCCGAAGGGACGGTCGATTGCTACGTGCGGACCACGCCTACCTACGAGTGGGATACGGCTGCCGGGGAGCTGATCCTCGAGGAGGCGGGCGGACAAACGCTCTCGCTGCCCGGACACGGGACGCTCGCCTACAACAAGGAGGATCTGCGGAACCCCTGGTTCGTCTGCGGAGCGGCGGGAGTCGCTCTGTAACGCATCGGTGGCGGGCTTGCCGCCGGATTTTCGGGTGCGCATGCGAGTCGTGCACCGCCTGTACGGCTGCCTTCTTTTCATAAAACAGGCCCCGTCGCTTTTCACAGCGACGGGGCCTGTTCGTGCCTCAGTCTCTCTTTTGTCGAGTAAACATTGTAAATGTTATTTACATCTGTATGACTTGACTTAAGACTTTTTCGATTATGAAATAGAGACGGCTGCTTCCCAACGGTGTCAAGAAGATCGGTCGGGCGATTTGCGTTCCGACCCTGCTGATGGGGATCGATCCCGCGGGCGGATCCGGTGCGGGTGGCGGAGCGGCGGCGTGATTCCGGCAGGCTGCGGCTACTCGGGCACCACCATCTCCACGGGTTGCTCCCGGATCCGGTCCAGCGGCTGGCGGTGGTATTTGATCCGGCCGAAATCGATCGCGGCCAGGTCGATACAGCGGATCGTGTTGTTGTAGGCGGTCTTGTAATAGACGCGGCGGTGCGTCAGGTCGATGGCCGAAGTCCACTGCGTGGCGCTCGGAATGTCGGGTGCCATCCCGAGGGGATGCTCGATCCCGATGGGGACATCGAAGTTGTTGAGCAGGTGGAAACACTGGGTAACTGTCCCGAAGGCCGTCTCCTGCTGCGGTGCAGAGGCGCGGAATAGCGCGGCCCGAACGAATC
>CAMWGZ010000103.1 GCA_947173915.1 uncultured Alistipes sp. | reverse complement strand
GTCATCACGGGATCGGCCGGCGAGAAATCGACCTCGGCCGTGCGGTAGAAGTTGCCCTTGAGCGTGAGCGAATGGATGGTCACGGTGTTGGCCCGGGGATCGGACTCGTCCACCGCATTGTAGTTGTTGATCTGCAGGCGCAGGCCCGTGAGCAGATGTTGGAATTCGAGCTGCACGGCACCCTGCGAGGCGGAGTGGTCGAAACAGGCGGCGATCATCGCGTCGGCCGAAGCCTCGGGATCGAGCGTGTCGCGGTCCATGTCGCCGCCGGCAGCGTAGGGCATGGTGTAGGTCAGTCTCGGCACGCCCCGCGTCTTGTCATCGGCAGGCCAGACGGTAAATCCGCCCCCCTGAGCGAGGGTTCCGTAGGGATGGTAGGCCACGAACGAATAGAGGAAGCGTCCGGTCTCGACATCCCCCGCAGTTTCCGGGACATACCAGCGTTTGGGTTCGTTGAAGCGCACGCCGTCGCTGCTGTAAACGCACTTGGTGCCGTCGTAGAAGAGGGGTTCGCGATACATCACGTCGGCATGGGCCAAAGACTTTTTGGTCAGCCAGTCGGAATTGCCGCCCCGGTAGTCGGACACGTCGCTCCCCAGCTGATAGGGGACGCAGTAGCCCAGCACGCCGAAGACCGTATTCGGCGTGACGGCATTCATCAGCGTGGCGCGCGTCCGGGGTCCGTCCAGCATTACCCGGGGCGTACCGAACGAAATGGCCTCGTCGCCGTAATCGACCGCCGGCCTCGGATCGTCCGTCGTCGAGCAGGCGGAGAGCAGAAGAGCCGACAACAGGAAAGATAGGTATTTACACATATCGCAGTTTCTCTAAAATAGGAATTTGTAATGAAGCGCCCGTCACTCAAAGATCGACATTGAAATCCGATCCGTTGATCGGCGCATACTGCCACTCCTCCACCGTCGGGGTCTCGAAGAAGATGCGGTCGCTGATCGTGAAGGGATAGCGGTAGCTCTTGCCTGCCTCCCACCGTTCGGAGACGCTTCCGAGCGCCACGCGGCCCGTGAACTGCAACGGCTGGGCGGCATCGGAGTAGTTGTAGTGGTAGGTTATTTCGAGCACCACTTCGTCGGTCAGCTCCTGCGGAATGAAGAACATCCGGTCGTCGCCGGGAAAGAGATTCGTGCCGTCGGTCGCCAGTTCGAGCGCTGCGGCCGTATATCTGCTGTCGGCCGCAGCCACCGGCTCTCCCGTCGGAGTCCATGTGCCGGGCTTCAGGTCGGTAAACGGCTCCTCGGCCCAGTCTCCCCGGGTCCGCATGCCGTAAAGCACCGCGCGGTCGATGACGATCCGCCGTCCGGTGCCGAGGTGCTGCTCGTCGGAACGGCCGACGAAAGCCACACGGGCGAGCAGGTGGCGGAATTCGAGGTTCACGGGTCCCATCGTCCGGTCGGGCACGCAGGTAACGGATGCCGGCACGGCAGCGAGCAGGTCGATGCCCGCGGCAGCGTCGAAACCGGACACGCTCAGCCGGGCCTCCTCCTCCGCGAAAGCGACGGATGCGTCCGCCGGAAGATCGGCGGGATGGAGCGCACGGAAATCGTAGGTAAAGGTCGGAAACCAATACTGCGGCTCATCGTAGCTCCACTGCCCGTTGCCGTCGCACGTTACCCGTGTTCCGTCGAACACCGGAATCGTGGAGGAACCGCTCTTGCGGCAGGTGCCCCACACGGAGAAGGCGGAGCCGGCGGCCTGCAATTCGGCGTTGCCGGTCACGCCGCGCGTATCCACGCGGGTGGTGCCGAAGCGCACCATGCGGGCCTCCTCCCCGGCCTGGTCGGCACGGTCGCCGGAGCAGCCGCACGCCAGCAGAGCGACAGCCAGCAGGGGCATAAAACGGCAGATTTCGAATCCTTTGCTCATAAAATATAAGGTTATTTGAATGTCGTATTCGAAAACGCCTCCCGTTATGCCCGGCAAAGGGGCATAACGGGGTGGACGTTTCCATCGGGATTATTCCTGAACCGCAGGCAGGTTGCCGGCTTCGATGCTGCCGGCATTCTCGTCCTCCCAGTCGGACCAGTCGCCTACCGTGCCGCTGAACTCGATCGGCTCCAGACCTACCTCCGAACCGGTAAGGTCGATCGTATAGCGATACTGGTGGCCCATTACCCACTCGGGCATCATCTGGGCGTTGTAGGTCTTGTCGAAGATGGCTACCTCCTCCTGACCTTCTACACGCGTTACGGCAAGATGGAACTCAAGGTGCACGTTGGCCTCGGTATAGGCGAACGGAATGACATAAGCCGTTCCGGTCGTTGCGCTTGCACCGCTCTCGGCCACGTCGCCGGTCGGGAAGCTCATCGCGATCTCGGGACGAGCTACGCTGCGCTCGGGAGCGGTATATTCGTCTGCACCCGCATTGGGATTTACCCAAGGATTGACACCGTTTGCCTCGAAGACACTGCCGTAGAAGTTACCCTTGTCACGCACGTTTACGACCTTGAAGCCGTCGATCTTGATCTTGTATCCTTCGGGGAAAGAGTTCTTAAACACGAACTGAATGCGCGACAGCACGTGCTTGAAATCCATCGCAACGACGGGATTGCCCTCCGCCAGCGCGGTGTGCGCCTTAGGCGCAGCATAAACCAGGTCCTTCTGGTTGGCACCGTTGCAGAGGAAGCCGGTAAAGTTCAGGTAGCGGTTGTCTCTGTAATTGGCATTGGCACCGGCGGGCAGCGTATTGTCGTCGATACCGTAGGCCGCGAAATTGTAGGTCGCGGTCTCGATCCAATAGCGCAGGTCGTTATCCGTTGCGGCATACGTCCATTTGTCGGCATCTTTCTTTACATCCTGTCCGTTGAAAATGGTAATGCGCTGCTCCGAGGTCGGCATCGTGTAGGAGCCGAAAACCGTGAACTGGCTGAAGTTGTTGTTGTCGATCGCGCGGGTTCCCTTGTTCACGTGGGTCGAGAAACCGATCCGGCCGGTCTGGGCATCGGAAGCGCGCTCCACGACTTCGGACTGCGAACATCCGGTCATCGCCGCAGCGGCGAGGGCCAAAAATAAAACTGACTTTTTCATAATTGATTGATATTAAATGAGTGTTTGGTTTTGCATATTCTTCGATACCTCCCGAAATCCGCCCCGAAGGTCAGTTCGACGGATTCAGGGGCAGCGTAATGTCCTCGTACTCGCCCCAGTCATCGACCGAGACATCGAAACCTGAGTCGGAACCCGAGCCGATCTCCTCCTCCGAAATCACAAGCCCGTCGATGACCACCACGCCGCCGCGCGGCTGGTTGCGCAGCTGCTCCGTGACATCGCGTTCAAAGGTCTTCGTCCTGCCGTTGCGCAGCCGGACCTCCAAGGTAAGGGTGTAGGTGCGCGGCGCAGCCTCCCCGTCGGTGTGAGGCCCGTAGTATTCGTCGGGAAAATCGGGTGCCCCGAACGAATGGACCGCAGCCTGCGCTCCCCACGAGGCGAGCGTGCAGTCGTAAAGGACGGTCGCCGTGCGGTCGCTGGTCCGGCCGTCGCGCAGATAGACCGACTCGGCCATGCCCGAAAGCGCACCGCGCGCCAGGGCGATATGCTCCGCACCCTTTTCGAACTCGTAACGGACCAGGTAGGTATAGACGAGCGGGCGCAGCGTCGCAGCCAGGTCGATGCTCTGGTGTAGCTCCACCGGGGGAACCTCCTCCAGGAAGGTGCCGTAGAGCACGTCGGGGGCATTGACCGTGCGCTCGCCGGCATGAGGATTGACGAACGACGCACGTGTCCGCGTGGTGGTCGTGGCACTCGCCGAAGGGAGCGTGGCCATGTCGTTGAAGACGATGTATTCGGTGTCGTTGTTGTAGAAGAGCAGCGAGTGCGCCCCCTCGGTCAGCACGACCGTACCGCCCTCGGGCGGAAAGAAGTTCTGCGTGGCGCGGCCCGAGGCATCGTAGTCGAGCATCGACACGCCCGCGGCCCGCTCGGGCGACAGGGCCTCGTAGTCCGTACCGAACTTTTCGGCCGACCATGCCGACGACCAGCCGCAGCCGTAGTCGCGCTCCCACACGCACTCCCAGCCGGTCGCAATGCGGGCTTCACGGTAGTGGTTGTAGCACAGATCCTTGCGGCATCCGCTCAGCAAAGCCGCCGCGACACACGCCGCCAGAACGCCCGGCAGCACTCCGAAAGTCGTCCTTTTCATCGCGCACCTCCCTTCTTCTCCTTGTTCTTGTCCCATAATCTCCATACGAGCGCTAATTTCAGTTTCAACGGACCGAAGTAGTTCGTGCGGTTCGTCTGTTGGTAAAGATAGTGGCCGTCCTGCGGGCGGTACTTCTCGTATTTGGCATAGGCGTAGCCGATGCCGATGCCTGCCTCGAACGAGAGCGACCGCGACACGGGCCACATGTAGCCGTAGCTGATACCCGTCAGGAACGCCTCGCCGCGATAGCCGGTGCCCCCGTTCTCCAGGTCGTACCAGGTACCGCCGGCGAAGAGGCCGACGTAATGGCCGTGCCAGGGCTTGCGGGTCGAGAACCAGTAGCGCCCCTCGGGCACGATGGCAGCCACCTGATAGAACTTATGCTTCGGGCTGTTGCGCCACCAGGCCAGATCGCCCTCCAGGGCGACCGACCAGCGGTCGTCGATGCGGTACTCCACTTCGAGCGAGGGCATCAGCGCCACGTCGTAGATCAGGTTGGTCTTCACGGCCAGGCGGTGGAGCGGATCCGGTGCGGCGACGGGTTCGGTCGTGGGTTCGGCCGCGGCACCGCGCAAGGCTGCGTCGGCGGCAGCGACACGGGCGGCAGCCTCCCGGGCAATCTCCGCAGCGGCACGGGCGGCGGCGGGAAGACGCTGGCCGCCGGCTCCCCGGGCAAA
>CAMWGZ010000102.1 GCA_947173915.1 uncultured Alistipes sp. | reverse complement strand
AAGAGCGACACGGACACCGAAGTGCTGGTCAATCTGATCGAATACATCCGCACCTCGAACGGCGGGTCGCTGCTGGAGGCGGTGCAGCAGGCGCGCAAGCAGGTGGTCGGAGCCTACGCCATCGCCGTCGTGGAGAAGAACAACACCGACCAGATCATCGCCGCACGCAACAGCAGCCCGATGGTCATCGGCATCGGCGAAGGGGAGTTCTTCCTCGCCTCGGATGCCGCCTCGATCATCGAATATACCGATCAGGTGGTCTATGTCAATGACGGCGAGGTGGCGATCATGAACCGCCACCAGCCGCTGAAGATCGTGACGATCAACAACGAGGAGAGCACGATCGACATCAAGAAGCTGCAGCTGAACATCTCGCAGCTCGAAAAGGGCGGCTACCCCCACTTCATGCTCAAGGAGATCTTCGAGCAGCCCAAGACCATCATCGACTGCACCCGGGGGCGCATCAATCCCGAGACGTACGACGTGATCCTGTCGGGAGTCATGGAGAACAGGGAGAAGTTCCTCAAGGCCCGCCGCATCATCTTCGTGGCATGCGGCACCTCGTGGCACGCCTCGCTCATCGGCGAATACCTGATCGAGGATTTCTGCCGCATCCCGGTCGAAGTGGAGTATGCGTCGGAGTTCCGCTACCGCAATCCGGTCATCTATCCCGACGACATCGTCATCGCCGTGTCGCAGTCCGGAGAGACGGCCGCCACGCTCGCAGCCATCGAGATGGCCAAGGAGCAGGGTGCCTTCGTCTATGGCGTCTGCAACGTGATCGGCTCGTCGATCGCACGCACCACCGACTCGGGAACCTACATCCACGTAGGACCCGAAATCGGAGTCGCCTCGACCAAAGCCTTCACGGGCCAGGTTACCGTGCTGACCATGCTGGCGCTGACGATCGCACGCGCCAAAGGGACCGTTACCGAGGAGTATGCCCGTCAGATCGCACGCAACATGCTCGAACTGCCCGAAGCCATTACGGAGGTGCTCAAGCTCAACGACAAGATCGCCGATTTTTCGAAAATCTTCACCTACGCCCACAACTTCATCTACCTGGGACGCGGCTACCACTATCCGACCGCCCTGGAGGGGGCGCTCAAGCTCAAGGAGATCTCCTACATCCACGCCGAAGGCTACCCCGCAGCCGAGATGAAGCACGGCCCCATCGCACTGATCGACAACGAAATGCCGACCATCGCCATTGCGACTCCGGACCACACCTACGAGAAGACGGCCAGCAACATCGAGGAGATCAAGGCACGCGGCGGCAAGGTCATCACGATCATCGCCAAAGGCGATACGCTGGTGCGCAAGAGTTCCGACTACTCGATCGAGGTGCCCGTCGTAGCCGAGTGCCTGATGCCGATCATCGTCTCAATCCCGTTGCAGCTGCTGGCCTACCACATCGCCGTAAACAAAGGACGCGACGTGGACATGCCCCGCAACCTGGCCAAATCGGTCACGGTCGAATAGCCCGCGAGGGGACGACGGAGCGGGCGGAAAGGAGGCTGCGGCATCCGGCCGCACCCGGCCCGATGCTCCGAACGGACACAACAAAAAAGGCTCCGCATCTGCGGGGCCTTTTTTATCGTTTACCGGGTCAAAGCATTATTTCGAAGCCTCGACGGAAACCTTACGGAACTCTTTCATCAGCTTGCTCAACTCCAGAGCGGACTTGCGGGCACGGGTTCCGGCTGCTTTGTTTCCCTTCTCCACCTGAGCGTTGGCATTCTCTACGAATGCGGCATACTCGGCATTGATTTTCTCAATTAAGTTTTTCATAGTGCATATAATAATTTGGATGTTTCTTCGCAAAGATATAAAAAAATTACAATCTACCGCTTTTTCCCGAAAAAATTACGTTTCGCACCGATCGACACCGCTCAATATACCAACAAATCGGGATGGCGGCCCCGCAATTATTTCCGTATATTTGCACTCTGATTCTAATTTGCGGATATTATGCGTCTATCGGATATGCGAACCGGCGAATCGGCCACGATCCTCAAGGTACTCGGACACGGAGGATTTCGCCGGCGCATCATGGAAATGGGATTCGTCCGGGGTAAAAAGGTGGAGGTCGTTCTGAACGCGCCGCTGCACGATCCGATCGTTTACCGCATCATGGACTACGAAATCTCGCTGCGGCGCAGCGAGGCCCGGATGATCGAGGTCATCACGCACGAGGAGGCGGAGCAGCTTCTCGACGAACAGTGGAGCGGCGAGGCGACCGAAGTGAAGTTGGAGCGCCTGATCAACCAGCGGTCGAAGCGGATCAACGTGGCCCTGGTCGGCAACCCCAACAGCGGCAAGACCTCCCTCTTCAACGCCATCTCGGGCAGTCGCGAGCATGTCGGCAACTACAGCGGCGTCACGGTCGATGCCAAGCGGGGATACTGCACCCACAGAGGCTACCGGTTCGAAATCACGGACCTGCCCGGCACCTACGCGCTGACGGCCTACACCCCCGAGGAGCTGTACGTGCGCCGCCACCTGGCCGAACACACGCCCGACGTGATCGTCAATACGGTCGTCGCCTCGAATCTCGAGCGCAACCTCTACCTTACCACCGAGCTGATCGACCTGAACCCCCGCATGATCGTCGCGCTGAACATGTACGACGAGCTGGAGGCGAGCGGTGCGGCGATCGACTACGAAAACCTCGGGCGCATGATGGGTGTTCCGATGGTGCCGGTGGTCGCCCGCAGCGGACGCGGCATCGAGCAGCTGCTCGACACGGTCATCGCCGTCTATGAGAACCAGGACGAACGGGTCCGCCACATACACATCGGCCAGGGGCCCGTCGTCGAAGCGGGCATACAGCCCCTTGCGAACGCTTTGCGCGATTCGCGCAACGAACTGCCGCAGGCGTTTCCGCCCCGCTATCTGGCCATGAAGCTGCTCGAAAACGACGCGTACGTCATCGAACAGCTCAACCGCTATCCCAAATACGCCGAATGGCGCTCGATCGCCGAACGGGAGGCGCAGCGCATCAAAAACCAGCTGGGCGAAGATGTCGAAACGGCTTTCGCCAACCAGAAATACGGTTTTATCTAGTGTGCCTTGAGCGAGATCTACACCCCCGGAGAAAAGGAGCAGGCACAGATTACCGCCGCGATCGACACGCTGGTAACGCACAGGCTGTGGGGCTTCCCGATCTTCTTCCTGCTGATGGGATTCATGTTCTACTGCACCTTCAGCCTGGGTGCCTACCCGCAGGAGTGGATCGAAACGCTGGTCGAAAAGATCGGTCTGGGTGTCCACCGCCTGATGCCGGACGGCGCGCTGAAGGACCTGCTGGTGGACGGCGTGATCGGCGGCGTGGGCGGCGTGATCGTCTTCCTGCCCAACATCATCATCCTCTACCTGTTCATCTCTTTCATGGAGGATTCGGGCTACCTGGCCCGTGCCGCCTTCATCATGGACCGGGTCATGCACCGCATCGGGCTGCACGGCAAATCGTTCATTCCGCTGGTCATGGGCTTCGGCTGCAACGTGCCGGCGATCATGGCCTGCCGCACGATCGAGAGCCGCAGCAGCCGGCTGATAACCGTACTCATCACCCCCTTCATGTCGTGCAGCGCACGCATCCCGATCTACCTGCTGCTGGCCGGCACCTTCTTCGCCAAACACGCCGGAGCGGTCATGTTCGGACTCTACCTGCTGGGAATCGCCGCCGCCGTCGTCACGGCGCGCCTGCTGCGCCGCCGCATGTTCCGCGAAGACGAAACGCCTTTCGTCATGGAGCTGCCGCCCTACCGCGTCCCCACCCTGCGCGCCACGCTGTCGCACATGTGGGACCGCTGCGCACAGTACCTGCGCAAGATGGGCGGATTGATCCTCGTGGCCTCGATCGCCGTCTGGTTCCTGAGCTACTACCCGCGCCCCGCCTCCGGCGAGGAGCGGACGAGCGCCGAACACTACGAGAACTCCTACCTGGGACACCTCGGCAAGGCATGCGCCCCCGTCTTCGAGCCGCTCGGCATGAACTGGAAGGCAAGCGTCGCCATCCTCACGGGAGTACCCGCCAAGGAGATCGTCGTCAGCACGATGGGCGTGCTCTACCCGGAGGGCGAGGCCATCGACCGCAATTCGGAGGAGGGAGCCTCGCTCTCGGAACGGCTGAAAGCCAGCGGAGACTTTACCCCGGCCGCCGCACTGGCCTTCCTGGTCTTCGTGCTCTTCTACTTCCCCTGCATCGCCTCCGTCGCGGCGATCGCCTCGGAAATCGGCTGGCGCTGGGCCGTCGCCTCGATCCTCTACAACACGGGGCTTGCCTGGGTGCTCTCCTACCTGACCTACCTGCTGTTTTCGTGGCTCCTCTGACGCTGCGACACAAACGCCCCGCACCATGGACTGGCAGGAAATTTCAGTCGCCCTGATCGGCATAGTGCTCCTCATACGGATCATTGCCCGGCTGCGCCGCCGGAAGGGCGACCCGTGCGCGGGCTGCAAGGGCTGCAAAAACGGCAACGGCAGCTGCGGCGGGCGGTAAGACAAACCTACGGGCGGCACGCATCGCACGCTCGAGAGCCGTCCTCCCGCAGCTCCTCGGACCTCTTCCGGCACCGCCCCTTTCCCTCCGGACAGACGCGCAATAACACCCGCAAAAAACGCATCAACAAAACCGCAATAAATACTACTCTCCGGCCGGAGGCCCGGACCACGGACACGAACAAAGCGACAAAAGGGGATTCCGCCGCCGGCCCCTTTGCGACAAAAGAGAGCGAGCCGCATCCTTCGGGTTGGGGCTCGCGCTTTCCATTCCGCTGCTCCGCGCGAAAGCGGGGCCACAACTCTCCTTTGGCCCTCTGGTGTTAGCTTGGGTCGTTGT
>CAMWGZ010000101.1 GCA_947173915.1 uncultured Alistipes sp. | reverse complement strand
AGTACGATCTTTTTATTTTTTTTTTGTTTTTCTTATTTTTCTTTTACTACTATTTGTACTTTTATTGCTAGTCGTACTACTTCTGCTACTCCTACTCCTACTCCTACTCCTACTCCTGCTCCTGCTCCTGTCTCATCCGGAAAAGGAGGAAAAGACAAAAGGCACAGGAGGGAATGAGGAATGAGGAATGAAGAATGAAGAATGAGGGAGGAAGACGAGAGAGACAGTAATCCGACGGTTCTTCCGCATAAGGCACCGACAGCGCCGGCAAGTGCGGCATTCCCGTCCTATTCCACCCCCTTCTTATCCCGACACCGGACACAGGCCCCCGACTATCCGATATTTTGCCGTCTCCAGCCCGACAATAGGTCCGCAGGCCGATCGCGACAGGAACATCCCAATACGCAGGAAGCAAAACATTCGCAGGAAACGAAACATTACGCGGAAAGCGAAAGCCGGTCCGGCTCCCCTCCATCCCGAACGCTTCGTGAAGAGATAAAAACACCGGAGGCAGTAGGAATCCTACTGCCTCCGGCTCTTGAACCAAAATATTTAACTATCGAAAAATAGTCCTTTTAGAAATACTTGCCGCGCAAGTCCTCGATCTCCGCCAGTTCGATAATCGCGGGAGCCAGCTGACGTGCTACCACGCCCTGAGCCTCGGCCTCCAGACGCACCTTCTCCTCGGCAGGACTCTTCTCGCCCTCGTCCACGATCTCCATGACTTCGAAGACATAAGCGCCGTTCTCGCCCTTGATCGGTGCGGAGAGCACTCCGGTCTTCCCGGTCATCGCAACGGCACCGATCACACGCGGCTCGATACCCATGTTGCGGACGATGAACGAACTGTAACGCAGACCATCGAAGGGGAAAATGTCCGTACCGACCGAACCCAGCGAGCGGGCCACCTCTTCGAGCGTCGTGCCGGCACCCTGCATCCGGGCGACCAGATCGTCGCGCTTCTTGTTGCGGATAAGTATTTTGCGAATATTCTCCTCGACATTCTTCAGCGCCACATGTCCGTTGTTGTCGATATTCGTTACCACGGCAACTATGTACTCGCTGCCCGTGTCGATGATCTCCGAGATTTCGCCGACCTTCGCACCGTAGGCCCAGCGTACCAGCTCGCGCGAATCGACACCGCGCAACGTGCGCTCGCCCTGTGAGAGGGTTGCCACACGAGGCGTGACGGCGGCCGCACTGGCAGCTTCGTTGAAAGCATCGATCGATCCGCGGCCATCGACGGCGAAGAGGCTCGCGGCATTGTGGACCGACCGGCGCGTCGCTGCCGACGGCTCGACCGGATAGGTAATGGTCGCGATGCGCATGTGCTTCGAAGCGTTATCCGCACGATAGATCTGGAGCAGCTGCACCGCATTGCCCGCAGCGATCTTCAGCAGATCGCCCTTTTTGGCCGTAGCCAGCTGTGCGGACAGCTCGTCGGGGAAAGCGGAGAAAGGCATCACGCCCGCATCGCCGCCGTTTGCGGCCGTCTGAGCCAGCGAATACTGCTCGGCCAGGGCTGCGAAGTCCGCACCGCCGCGCAGCATGGTCATCAGGCTGTCGGCCAAATCATTCTGGGTATAGGGCAGGACGATATGACGCAGGCCGATCGAGTCGGGAGCCGATTTGAACTCCACGACGCGGGACATGACCCAGTTGTCGTTCTGAAGCACGGGACCGTACTGCTTGCCGGCAGCCAGCGTCTCGCCCTGATCGCCGAGCAACTGTCCCGGAGCGATGTAGTTCTCGCTAATCTTGCCGTAGCGGTTGTTGCGGGCGAAAGCACGCACGTCGTCCGCAGCGGCGAACTCCTCGCCCACCTCGCGAACGGTCTGCTCCAGGGCGGCACGATCCTCATCGCTCGCAGCCACCTCGAAAACCACATAGGAGAGCGTGCGCAGGGGCAGCTGCTCGAAAAGGGCCTTATGCGTGTCGTAATAGGCGCGGATCTCGGCATCGGTCACGGTGTAGAGCGAATCGGGAACATCGGAGAAACGCTTGCCGGTCCAGCGGCCGTTGAACGATTTGCCGGAGGTGGCCACCGCACGGTTTACCTCCAGGGCGTTGGCATACACGCCCGCATTGACCAGCGCATCGTACTTGCCGGTCTGGCGCTCCTGCATGGCACGCGCAACCACCGAAGCCCACAGATACTGCAACTGGGGATCGGTACCCGCACGGTCGAGGAACTCGCCGACAGCCTCCACGTCGTAAAGCCCCGTCCGGGGATCGGTAAAGAGCGACGACATGACCATCGAACGGTAGTCGCCGTTGATCAGCCCCGCACGCTCCGTCTCGGTAACCCCGATGCCCATCTTCTCGAAACCGGGCTGGTAAACGTGGCGGGCGATCAGCCCCTCCCAGGTCAGGTCGGCGAGCTGATCCATCTGCTGCTCGTCCGCCTCCGACGCATTGGTCTGCGCCTTCACGTCGTTATAAAGTTCGAAATACTCGGAATACTTGATCTTCGTACCGTCGATCACGCCCACTTTGGGGTCGTTGCCCGAGAATCCCATCTCGGTCTTCAGCGAGAGGATGAATGCCAGCAGTGCGAATGCGATGATGATCGACAAAACCACACCGAATCTGGTTCGTAAGGTGTTCAAACTTGCCATAGAAACTTATTTTAATTTTTCATTGTTTCGAATAGAGCGTTCAAAGATAGTAATATATTCCGAGAAAAAGGTATGCCGCGCCAAAAAATCACGATCGTTTTACCCGGGCCAGCTCCAGGCGCGACCGGGTGCGGCGCAGGATCCTGATCTCCAGATTTCCGAAGCGCACGGTCTCGCCCGCCGCGGGAAGTCCCTCGTAACGGAAAATGACATATCCGGCCAGCGTCTCGTATTCGTCGCTTTCGGGGATTCCCAGTCCGTACTTTTCGTTCAGGTACTCGACTTCGAGCCGGCACGAAAAGACATATTCCCCCTCGCCGACCTGCTTCTCGGTAAGGTCGGGCACGTCGTGCTCGTCCTCGATCTCGCCGAAGATCTGTTCGAGGATGTCCTCCAGGGAGATGATGCCCGCCGTGCCGCCGAACTCGTCGATGACCACCGCGATGTTGCTCTTGTGGCGGATCAGGGTCTGCATCAGGGCCTGCAACGGCATCGTTTCCGGCACGAACTGCACCTGCATGAGCACCTCCTCGATGGATCCGGGACGGCGGAAAAGCGACTTCGAATTGACGTAGCCGATGATGTTGTCCACACTGCCCCGCCAGACGAAGATGCGCGAATACTTGCTCTCGATGAAGCGCTCGGAGAGCGCCTCGATCGACGTGTCATCGATATCGACCGCCTCCATATCGACACGCGGCACCATGCAGTCGCGCACCCGCAGGTCGGCGAAATCGAGCGCATTGCGGAACAGCTTGATCTCGTTGTCCTCCTCCTCGTGGGCCGCCTCCGCCTGGCCGTTCTCCAGCAGCCCGGCCAGATCCTCGCGGCTGAAGGCGGTCTCCGTCGCCGGAGTCAGCGACCGGTGGCCCGAGAGCCACAGGATGGCGTGCGAAAGCCAGGTGGTCAGCTTGGCGATCGGAAACAGCAGCAGGTAGAAGCCGTAGATTACCGGAGCGAAGATCCGGTAGTAGAAGTTGGGGCTGTTGCGGAAGACGGATTTGGGCAGGAACTCAGCGACGAAGATGATGATGAGCGTCGAGATGCCCGTCTCCAGCGCCACCGAACCCTCCGTCGCCACGCGGGTCCAGCCGAGCAGTCCGGCCGCCTCGCGCAGGAGCAGCGACATGTAGAGCGAATAGACGACCAGCGCGATGTTGTTGCCCACCAGAATGGTCGTGATGTACTGACCGGGGTGGCGGGCGAAAATATCAGCGATGAAATCGAACATGCGGTGCTGCTTGCGGTCGATCTCCAGCTTCAGGCGGTTCTTGCTCGTAAAAGCGATCTCCATGCCCGAAAAAAAGGCCGACAGCAACAGCATCACGAAAATGACGATGAGCGAAGCAATCATGCGAAAACGATATTATAACTTCCTGATCTTCTTGGCTTCCGGACTGCGGGGCGGCTGCGGCTTGTCGTCCTCTTTCCGGAGCGCTCCGGAGGCGTTCAGCGACGAGGGAACCGTTATTTTGGGAACCGGCTTCTTGTCCCCGCCTGCGGGCAGTTCGCGGCTCTGACGCTCCATCGCCTTGCGCACCGAATCCCGCCGCGCCGACTCCCGGCGGACGGAATCATCCTGCTGCGTCGGCTCGACATTGAGCAGCATGCGCCCCTTGATCTTTCGGAAACTCAGCTCCCGGAAGCGGTCGTCCGACTCGAAGCCCTCCACCACATAGGAGCCGCGCCCGCCCTCCTCGACGATGCGCGTATCGACGTTCGACCAGACCCGTCCGCTCTTCTCGTTCCAGAAGAGCTGCTGGGTATAGACCTCCCGGCCGTCGCTCTTCCTGATGACGACATTGCCCTTGGCCTCCCACAGACGGCGCTTCTCGTAATGGATCGCATAGTTGGCCGTCAGGGTCACATCGACCCCGCCGACCGAATCGCTGCGATAGGTTACCACATCGACTCCGCGGCGGAACTCCCGATAGGGTTCGCGGGCGAGCGAATAGCTCTCCGACAGGGGGGTCTTCACGACGTAGCGGAGACGGCCGTTCTCCGTCTCGGAGATGGTCAGGTCCTCGCTGTAGTCGGTCATCAGCCCCTCGTCGTCGTGTTCCGCTTCGACAGGTTTGCTCCCGCAGGAAAACAAGAAGATAGCACTTCCCGAAAAAAGAAGTGCTATCGAAATATGTCGGAACGCAGTGCGAAGCATCGTGCCTGCCGGAAATTAGCGGGGACGCACCGTCGTCGAAACGCCCTTGGCGGGACCGCTGCCCAGCGTATAGCGGGCACCATCCATCAACTCCCGGAAGAAGCACTCCTCGGC
>CAMWGZ010000100.1 GCA_947173915.1 uncultured Alistipes sp. | reverse complement strand
GGGAGAGTGTCCGGGCGCGCGACGTGCTGGAGGAGGGGGTGGCCAACTTCCACCACGGGTTTCTGGTCGGCCTGAGCCGTTTCCTGGGCTTCTTCCCGGGCAACGACTACCTGCCCGGGGGCTGGTTCGATGCCCGGGAGGGGCTTTACGTCGCCTCGCGGCCGCCGCATCCGCTGGCGATGGATCCCGAGAACGCCCGCATCCTGAACGACCTGGTCGAGTGCGACGTGCGCTGCCTGGGCGAGATCGGGCTGAACCGCCGGCAGCGGGGGGACTTTCTGGAGGCGCTGCTCGCCTACTACGGCTACCACCTCGATGCGATCCGTGCCGTGCAGTCGGTCGAGATCCTGCGCGAGGTGTTCTGAGCCGCCGCCGATTTTGCGCGTCCGCGCTGCGGAATACCGATTTTTTCGTAATTTCGCCCGTTGAAAAACGATTGTCTCCGCCCCGCTCTCCGGCGCGGGCGGACTCCATGATACGAACAGCCAATGAAGATCATCTGCATCGGGCGTAACTACGCCGATTCCGCCGCGCCCGCCGCACCGGACGGAGAACCGCTCTTTTTCCTGCGGCCCGATACGGCGCTGCTGCGCAACGACGATCCCTTCTACCTTCCCGAATTTTCCCGCGAGGTGTGGGGCGGATGCGAGTTGGTGGTAAAGATCGGCCGCGTGGGGCGCTGCATCGAGGAGCGCTTCGCCCGTCGTTATTACGATGAGGTGGGACTCGGTGTCGGGTTCGTCGCCCGCGATGTGCTGGAGCGTGCGGCGGCGGCCGGAACGCCCTGGGAGCGGGCCGTGGTTTTCGACCGTTCGGCGGCCCTCTCGCCCGAGTTCGTCCCCCTGGCCGAACTGGGCGGCGACGTGCAGCGCCTCCGCTTCGAACTGGAGGTAAACGGACAGCTCCGGCAGGCGGGCGATACGTCCGAAATGGTTTTTTCGGTCGATCGGATCATCGCCTCCGTCTCCCGCTGCATTACCCTCAAGATCGGCGATCTGATCTATACCGGCACCCCGGCTGGCGCGGGACCCGTACAGGCGGGCGACAACCTGCATGCGACGCTCGCAGGGCGCACGCTGCTCGATTTCGACATCAGATAGGGGCGCTTTCCCGATAAGACATATTCCGTCATGTGCGGCCGCGGATCTCCCCCGACGGGGAGTGGTGCAGCCGCAGGAGTTGTCGTTGCCCGAAGTTCCGCTGCGTGCGGCGGCTTCGGGCCGGGGCGGCATGCGGGCCGCTCAGAGCAGCCGCCGCAGGGTGGTTTGGGGTGTGAGGGCGCGGCGCGGCCAGTCGAGTCCCGAAAGCAGCAGCAGCCCCGGTCGCCGTCCGGGTGCGATCGTGCCCAGGTCGTCGAATCCCAGCGCCTCCGCGCCGTTCGAGGTGGCCCAGCGGAGCAGCTCTTCGAGCGGAGCCTGGTCGGCCAGCAGGCGCATCTCGTCGAGCAGCGACAGCCCCGTGTTCGAAGCCAGCGAGTCGGTGCCCAGGCAGATGTGCGCTCCGTGCCGGCGCAGCAGCGCGACGGGGGGCTTCAGCCGGGAGATGTAGTGGTTCGATCCCGGGCAGAGACACCACCGCACCGGGGTCGTGAAGTGCTCTTCGATCAGTTCGATATCCTCCTGCGTGATGCAGCAGTTGTGCACCAGGATGACGCTCCGGTAGGGCGGGACGCTCTCCACGAGCCGTCGGGCCGGGGAGCCGTAGCCGAGGAAGTCGCAGGCGAAGCCCGCGCGGCCGTACCACTCCCACAGAGCGCCCTGCCGGGCGAAGAGCTCCGCCTCGGCGGGGGTCTCCTCGAAGTGGATCGAGAGCGGCGCATCGCCCTCGGCGCAGATTTCGCGGAAGAGGGCATCCTGCACCGAGTAGATCGAGTGGGGCGTGAGCGAGGTGCGGGGGTGGCGCAGCAGGGGACGCTGCCCCTCGGCCGTCGTGCACCTCAGGCCGAACACCTCGGCGAAGGTGCGGTAGCGGATGCGGCTGCGCGCCTTGACGGCGAAGGCCTCCCCGCCGTTGGCCACGTCGCCGACGGCCTCGATGCCGGAGGCGTACATGCGCGCGTCGGCAGCAGCGGCGGCGGCCTCCCGCTCCTGCCCGGTGCAGCGGCCGCGCACTTCGCCCATCGAGCGGGCGAAGGCGGCGAATCCACCGCCCTGAGCGATGGCACCCCGCAGGTAGGAGAGCTCCAGGTGGCAGTGTACGTTGATCAGCCCCGGCAGCAGCATGCCGCCGTAGAACTCCACGCCGGCCCGGCGGTCGGGGGCGGCGCACCGTTCGATGTCGAGCACCGTTCCGTCGGCGGCGAGCGTCAGGAGCGGGTTACTGACGATCTCCCGCCCCGTGAAGAGCAGATTGGAGGCTATCCGGCGCGAAGGCTGCGAAGAATTCATCGGCGAAGATACTTATGTGCGACTGATCCGTATAGAGGCTATCGACGGCCGTTTCGGTCGCCGGAATGTAGCGTACTTCGAGGTTGTGGAAGGTAACGTCGGGGCGCTTGAGCGGCTTGCCGTTGCGGTACAGCTCCAGAATCAGGAGCCGGGCCGAGGTGTCGGCGCGCAGCGTCCGCTTGATCTCGGCGCGCTGCCGGCGGCGCAGCAGGTGGGAGACCTCCTCCCGGTGTTTGCCCGCCGCATCCTCCAGCCAGAAGGCGGCCCGCACGTTGCGGTTGTCGTCGAGCGAGTCGATCAGGTAGGAGAACGACACGACGTACTCTCCGGGACGGATGTCCTCCATCCGGAGGCGGAGCCGCGCGGTGTCCCGGAGCGTTCCGACGCGGATGAGCGAGTCGGAGAGCAGGGTGCGGGTGTAGCGGCGGCGGGCGATGTTGTCGATCGTGTCGAGCACGCCGACCTCGTATTTGTAGTAGTCGTTCTCCTGTTCGAGCAGGGCGATCGACTGCTCCACCACGTCGCTCAGCTTGGCGCTTTTGCGGCGCGAGAAGTTGCCGATGGTGTTGCGCACGTCCTCGGTCGTGTAGCCGTATTGCCGGAAGACCGGCTCGTAGATTTCGAGCGAGTCGGTCCGGATGCCCTGGTCGGCCGTGTAGGCGTTGATGAGGTAGGCATCGCGGAAGATGCGGGCCAGCTCGCCGTCGGGTATGATCTTCTCGCGGGCGCAGGCACCCAGCGCGACCAGTCCCGGCAGAAGGAAGATGCGAATCAGTTTTTTCATCGGTTACATTTTGTCGTTGTGCATCACGCTTCGCACGGTGGCTTGCGAAACGGTGTAGATTACTCCCCCGAAAAGGGCGGCGACCAGCCATAGGTCGCTCCAGCGCAGCTCCACCGGATAGCTTTGCAGCAGCGCCGTCTCGATCGGGATGCGGATCAGCCCGTAGCGCTGTTGCAGCAGGCAGAAGGCGATGCCCAGCACCCCGCCGAGGATCGCTCCGCCACAGCCGATCAGCACCCCTTCGCCGACGAAGACCGAGCGGATGAACCGCGTGTCGGCACCCATCGCCCGCAGCGTCGCCGCGTCTTCCCGCTTCTCGATCATCAGCATCACGAGCGTGCCGACGACCGAGCAGGAGGCCAGCAGAAGCACCAGCAGCATGATGAGGAAGATGCCCCACTTCTCGTAGGAGAGCATCTGGAAGAAGAGGTCGTTCATCTGCTCGCGGGTCCGCACCTCGAAGCGGTCGCCCGCTGCGCGCTGTACGGCGCGTCCTGTCCGCTGTGCGTCGGCTCCCTCGCGCAGGCGGATGGAGAGGGCCGATGCGGCCTGCGGCCGGTCGAGCAGCTCGCGGGCCGTGTCGATCGGGCAGAGGACGTAGCGCTGTTCGCGCTCCTGGTCGTGTACGAAGACACCGCCGACCTGGAAGCGGCGCACCGTGTAGCCGTCCAGGGGGAGCAGCGACGAGAAGCTGCCCCGCCGCAGCGCATAGAGCGAGAGTTCCGCATCGGGAGCCGTCAGGTCGCGCAGCCCGAGGGTGCGGACCGCCAGGTCGCGGCCCACGATCAGCCGGGGCGGCTCCTGATCGGGAGATTCCCAGCTGCCCGAACGCAGCATCCCGTCGGTCGGAAAGACCTCGCCGTAGCGTGCGTCGATGCCGCGCAGCAGGACGGTCGCCTGCCGTCCGTCGCGAGCGAGCAGCACCTGCTCTTCGAGCAGGAAGGAGAGGGCCTCCACCCCCTCGATGGCCGAGATGGCGGCCGTGTCGAGGCTTTCGGCGGCGAAGAGGGTCCCTTTGCGCGGCGTGAGGGTCAGGTCGGCATCGAAGGTCGAGGAGACCGACCGCATGAAGCTCCCGAATCCGTTCAGGATCGCCAGCAGCACGATCATCGCCGCGACGGGCATGGCGAACGAAAGCACGCTCACGCCCGCGATGATGTTGATGACCGATCGCGATTTGGGCGAGAAGAGGTAGCGCAGGGCGAACAGACGGGCGAGCATCGTCGGGCGGGGTCGGGGCGTTTCGTTACTTGCCGGAGTGCATCGCCCGGTCGATCTGCTCGATGTATTCGAGCGAGTCGTCGAGGAAGAACTGGATCTCGGGCACCACCTTCAGCTGGTTGCGGATCCGCTGTCCCAACGCCCGGCGCAGGAACCAGTTGTTGGCCTCGAGCGAGGCCATGACCGCTCCGTTCTGCCCGAAGGGGAAGACGCTCACGTAGATCTTGGCGTAGGAGAAATCGGGCGAGATGCGTACTGCCGTGACCGTTACGAGCGATCCGCGCACCGCTTCGGCCCCCTCCTTCTGGAAGATCTCGGCCATGTCGCGCTGGATCTGTTTGGCTATTTTCTGTTGTCGGGTAGTCTCCATGAATTCTATTTTTTCGGTTGTTTGTAATTGAAACTCTCTTTGTGTTTTTCGCGCTTGACGCGTTGGTGCTCCCACTCGGCGACTCCCCGGCGGTTGAAGCGGTAGGCGATGCCGACGCTGACGGTCAGGTTGTCGAGCGGCGAGCGCAGCGGAGTCTGGGAA
>CAMWGZ010000099.1 GCA_947173915.1 uncultured Alistipes sp. | reverse complement strand
CCTTTGGTAATATTGTTGGCATCTATTTTTTCCAGATCGTTCTCCTAATCGACTCAGCCGACGGAAAATAGATCTGCCTAAGCCGACAACAAGGAAAGAATAAATTTATTCTTAGGCAAACCCGATTTTATGGGACAATGGTACAAAGATAGCGAACAAATCAGTAAAAACAAGGCAATTGCGCCATTCGCCGGGGCATCCGCGCCACTTTTCCGCGGAAAACGGCCGAACGGAACACCCCCGCACCGCCCGGCAGCGGGCCGCACCCGAATACCCCGCCTGCCGGAAGGCACGGTCGTTTCGCGTTTTTTTCCTATTTTTGCTTGCGGAATGGAACACGGACAAAAACAGGGGATCAAGGAGCAGGTGGCTCTGCTGCCGCTTGCGCCGGGCGTATATCAGTTTCTGGACCGCAACGGGACGGTAATCTACGTCGGCAAGGCCAAGAGCCTGCGCAAAAGGGTCTCCTCCTACTTTATGCAGAACCGCGAGCACAGCGCCAAGGTGCAGGTGCTCGTCCGGCAGATCGCCTCGATCCGCCACATCGTGGTCGATACCGAGACGGATGCCCTGCTGCTCGAAAACTCCCTGATCAAGACCCTCCAGCCCCGCTACAACATCCTGCTCAAGGACGACAAGAGCTACCCCTGGATCGTCGTGCGGCGCGAACCCTTTCCCCGCGTACAATCGACCCGGCAGCTCCAGCGCGACGGTTCGCAATACTTCGGACCCTACGGGTCGGTCTCGATGCAGCGCAGCATCCTAGAGTTCCTCCGCGAAGTGATCCCGCTGCGCACCTGCTCGCTCAACCTCTCGCCCGAGGCCATCGCCCGGGGGCGCTATTCGGTCTGCCTCCAGTACCATCTGGGCAACTGCAAGGGTCCCTGCGTCGGTGCCCAGAGCGCCGAAGAGTACGGGGCGATGATCGACCTGACCGTCTCCATCCTCAAGGGCGACCTGCGCCCCGTGCGCAACTACCTCGAACAGGAGATGGCCCGGGCGGCCGAAGAGCTTCGCTTCGAAGCGGCCCAGCGCTACAAGTGCCGCATCGACGCACTGGACAACTATTCGAGCCGTTCGGTCATCGTCAGCGCCCGGATCGTCGATGTCGATGTCTTCTCGCTGCTGCTCGAAGACGAGGCGGCCTACTGCAACTTCCTGCGCATCCGCCACGGCTCGATCGTCGGGGTCCACACCGTGCGCCTTTCGACAGGCATCGCCACCGACCCGGCCGAGATCCTCACGCGCGCCATCCAGCATATCGTCGAGACGGTAGCCGGAACCCTCGCCCGCGAGGTCGTCGTCCCCCACCAGCCCTCGGCCGCAACACTCTTCGACGGCACCGTCTTTACCGTCCCCAAGCGGGGCGAGAAGGCCGAGCTGCTGGAGTTCTCGCTACGCAGCGCCCGCATCTACCGCGCCGAGCAGCTGAAGAACCTCGAAATAAAGAACCCGGAGCGCCACACCGAACGGCTCATGACCGCCATGCAGCGGGAGCTGCACCTCGACCGTCCGCCGCGCCATATCGAATGTTTCGACAACTCCAACCTGCAGGGGACTCATCCGGTCGCCTCGTGCGTCGTCTTCCGCGACGGGAAACCCTCGCGCAAGGAGTACCGCCACTTCAACGTCAAGACCGTCGTCGGTGCGGACGACTTCGCCTCGATGCGCGAGATCGTACGCCGGCGTTACAGCCGCCTGCTCGACGAGGGGGCCGAGCTGCCCGACCTCATTATCGTCGATGGCGGCAAGGGGCAGCTGTCGAGCGCCTACGGGGTGCTCTGCGAGCTGGGCATCGAGGGGCGCGTGCCCATCGTGGGACTGGCCAAGCGGATCGAGGAGATCTTCTTCCCGGGCGATCCCGACCCCTACTACCTCAGCCGCACGGGCGAGCCGCTCAAGGTGGTCTGCCACCTGCGCGACGAGGCCCACCGGTTCGGCATCACCTTCCACCGGCAGAAGCGGAGCAAGGCATTCATCCGCAGCGAACTGGATTCGATAGCGGGCATCGGACCCAAGACGGTCGAGCTGCTGCTGCGCCACTTCCGCACCGTAGAGAAGATCCGCACGGCCCCCGCCGAGGAGCTTGCGGCGCTCGTCGGCCCTGCCAAAACGGCCCGACTGCTCGCTCACTTCGGACGGAAATAACGGTCTGCTGCGCCGCAAACCGCCGCCGGGCCGCCCCGGAGAGACCACCTCCTGTCAAAAAAGGGCGGTAAAAATTTGCATATTCCCGATTAATCGCTACTTTTGCAGACCGAATTGTCTTGACGATTCCCTGCCCGGATGGCGGAATTGGTAGACGCGTTGGTCTCAAACACCAATGATAGCAATATCGTGCCGGTTCGATCCCGGCTCCGGGTACTATCGGAAAACCTCAAATGATTACTAATGAATCATTTGAGGTTTTTGTTTTATTCGGTGTGTCCGCAATTTGTCCGCATTCTCTGTGCAATCGAAAATTTTTTCAAAAAAGTCTGAATTACAGAAATGATTTCCTTTACCGAAAAGGAGCAGGAACCTGATAGCATAAAGATAAATCTTACATCATGAATCGCTCAAGGCGCTCTTTCCAGCGCCGCCAGTCGGGCATCTCGGTTTCGAGCAGGGAAAAGAAGGCTGCGGTATGGTCGGGATGCAGTAGATGGCACATTTCATGCGTAATGACATATTCGATGCAGGGCCGCGGCGCCTTGATCAATTCTGTATTCAGAATAATTTTCCCTTGGGGGGTGCAGCTGCCCCAGCGATTTTCCATCTCCTGAACATAGAGTGAAGCCGGTGCAACTCCGTACCGTGCAAATCGGGAAATAATAGGCTCCGCATACTCGGCGAACTTGAGTTTGGCGTGTTCGCGGTACCAGGACTTCATCAATTCCCGGGCCTTGTCCGGAGAGGTGCATACCACTTCGAAGCAGCGCCCTTTGTAGCGGACGCTGTTGACCTTGCCTGCGGATACCCGGAGCAGAAACTGTTTCCCCAGGTAGTAATGCGACTCTCCGCTGACATACCGTTTTTCCGGACTCCGGGCCCCGAAATCCTTAAAATAGGACTGCTGCCGAAGAATCCACGGCGCCCGTTTATAGAGTTTCTGTTCGATAACCTCTTCCGGCGTCCCTTCCGGAACCAGCAGAACGACCTCGCCGGATGGATATACCTTGATTCCGAGTGTCCGGCGGGCGGAAAAGAGCACGCTGTAGGGAATCGTCTTTTTCCCGTAGACGAATATTCGCTGCATCACCGGACCCATTTTTGAGCCACGTCGACCGCTTGGTCGATGATGGCATCCATGTCATCGAAGGTCATCGACAGATCATACTTGCGTTTGACTTCGTCGATCAGATAGTCCTCGATGTCGAGCTTCATCATGCCGACCAGCCGGTCCTTGAGCGGCCAGTCGACAACGAGCGTCCCCTTCTCGAAGATGTGCTGACGAATGATGGCGTCGATCTGATTGGCTGTGTCGAGTGCGATTTGCGTCAGGTCGAGCCCCTGTTCGGGCTTTATGACCGCCTTGTAGACCTCCAGGCTCAATCCGAAGTAGGCCCGCGCGGCGTTGTTTTCCTTCAGTATGTCGGGGATCTCGCTGTCGGTATGATTCAGCACCTTGTTCATCAGGTCCGAAACCTGGGCCAAATACTCTGCTTCGTCGATTCGTCCTTGTTCGTACTGCAAAATAGTCTCCTTAAGCATCTGCGAGAACTTTTTGTAGAAAGCCGGATCGGTATCCATGTTCTCGGTGATGTACTTGGCCGTTCGCGAGGCAATCGTATCGGCCTTAGCTGCTTTTCCCGAGATCTTCTCTACCTCTTCTGCAAATCGCTCCTTGTCGAAGATATTTACAAGGTCTGTGATGATCCGCACCTCGCCACTTTCGATATGCGTATCGATCAACTTCTGAATCTGCCCTTCGTATTGTTTGTAATCGACTGTGTCGGAGTAGCGCTCTTGCACGGCATTGCGCAGCTTGAGGAAGAAGGCCAGATCGCTCTTGTATCGCTCGACGAGCTCTTGAGGCGTGTTTTTGTGAAACCCGATCGAAGAAAGCGCTACTTTCAGCGTTTGGGCATAGACCCGCAACTTCTCATAGAAAAGCGTACGACGGTCTTCCTCGCGCAGGATGTTACCGAAGGCCTCGAAGTCAGTCGTATTGCGCACTTCCTTGAAAAGGTCCCATACTTCGGCATGCCGCTGGGGTAACTTGCCTATCTCCTCTGCGATATCCGTAAATGTTCCCTCAAGGTCTTCCTGATCGAAATCAGTGTAGAGCTCCAGCGCAGAATTGAGCGAGCCCAATACGCCGTAGTAGTCGATAATGTACCCGAACTCCTTGCCATCGCAGACGCGATTGACGCGGGCGATAGCTTGCAGGAGCGTGTGGTCCTTCAATTTGCGGTCGAGATAGAGCACTGTGTTGCGAGGCTCGTCGAATCCTGTCAGGAGTTTGTCCACGACGATGATGATCTCCGGCTTATCGCTGTTCTTGAAGCGGTTAATAATGTTCGTCTCGTATTTTTTTGCGGTACCGTGCTCGTCCATCATGCGCTTCCAGAAGGCCATCTCCACGTTCGAGGTCTCTCCGAATGCCTCGTCTTCGCCTTCGCGGGTGTCGGGCGAAGTGATGAGTACCTCCGACGAGACGATTCCGATTTCGTCGAGATACTGCTTGTAGAAAATTGCGATGTGTTTGCGCGGAGCCACCAGTTGCGCCTTGAATTTCGCCCCCTGCCAGTTCTCCTTGAAATGCTGCGAAATGTCCCACGCAATGGCATAGATGCGCTGCTGCGTCTGGTTGAGCTGATCCGCACGGCTGAATTTCTTCTTCATGTCGGCCCGCTGGGCGTCGCTCATCCATCCGCAAATCTTGTCGAAATAGCGGTCGATCGTCTCCTCGTGCACCACCTGCGGCACCATGCGCCCCTCGTAGAGCAACGGCACGACCGCCTTGTCCGCCACGGCCTGATCCACGGTGTAGATC
>CAMWGZ010000098.1 GCA_947173915.1 uncultured Alistipes sp. | reverse complement strand
ACCGCTACACGGTGCGCGACGGCAAGAAGATCGGCACCCACAACGGCGCCCACTTCTACACCATCGGCCAGCGCAAGGGGCTGGGAATCGGCGGCCGCAAGGAGTCGCTCTTCGTCCTGGCCACCGACGTGGCGCAGAACGTGATCTACGTCGGCGAGGGCGACAGCCACCCCGGGCTCTACCGCCGGGCGCTGCGCATCGCCCCCGGCGACCTCCACTGGATCGACCCGTCGCAGCGGCTCGCTCCGGGCCAAAGCCGCCGCTTCAGCGTCCGCATCCGCTACCGGCAGCCGCTCCAGGCGGCCGAGCTGATCGTGCGCGAAGAGGGGGCCTACCTGCTCTTCGACCGGCCGCAGCGGGGCATAACCCCGGGACAGTTCGCCGCCTGGTACGACGGCGACGAGCTGGTCGGCTCGGGTGTGATCGCGGAGTAGCGGTTACGGAGCACCCGAGTCTGCCCGGCATCGCCCCGCATGCCGCAGGGCAGCCCTCCGGGGCCATTGCCTCAGCACGCAAAACCCCTTGCCCGAAACCGGACAAGGGGTTTTGCGCAACGGCGCGGGAATCCCGCATCGCAGCCTCCTTCCGCACTACTCGCGCACGATGCGCACCGAAAGCATCCGGTCGCCGGGACGAATGTCGTCGATCACGTCGAGTCCCTCGACCACCCGGCCGAAGCAGGTGTGAACCCCGTCCAGATGCTGCGTATTCTCGCGGTTCATGCAGATGAAGAACTGCGAGCCGCCGGTGTCCCTGCCGGCATGGGCCATCGACATCACGCCCCGGTCGTGGTACTGGCGCGGAGCCGAAGTCTCGCACTTGATGCGGTAGCCCGGACCGCCCGTGCCGTCGCCCCGGGGGCAGCCGCCCTGAATCACGAATCCGGGGATCACGCGGTGGAAAGTCAGTCCGTCATAAAAACCGTGTTCGGCCAGCTCCACGAAGTTGGCCACCGTACCGGGCACGTCGTCGGTGTAGAGTTCCGCCTTCATCTCGCCCTTCTCCGTAGAGATAATCGCATACTGTGTCATCGTAATAGAATTTTTGTCCGTATGGCCGCAAAGGTACGAAATTATCCGCATCCGCCCTTCGGTTTTCCGCATCGGAACGGCTTCCTGCGGGGAGAATCGGCAATCTTGCGGAGCGGACGCTGACTTTTTTCCGATTTTTTCGTACCTTTGGCTGCGCCTTAGATACTTCGCCTCGGAAAAAAAGCGAGCGAGCTTGCTTTTTCGCACGGCTTATCCGTATCTTTATTTTTTCGGAAAAACACAAAAAAACAAAATACCATGACTCAGGAAGAACTCTTCAAAAAGCTGGTGGCTCACTGCAAGGAGTACGGCTTCATTTTCCCTTCGAGCGAAATCTACGACGGCCTGGGTGCCGTCTATGACTACGGCCAGAACGGCGTGGAGCTGAAGAACAACATCAAGCGCTACTGGTGGGATTCGATGGTCAAGCTCCACGAAAACATCGTCGGCATCGATGCCGCGATCTTCATGCACCCCCGCACGTGGGAGGCCTCGGGCCATGTGGGGGCGTTCAACGACCCGCTGATCGACAACAAGGACTCGAAGAAGCGCTACCGCGCCGACGTGCTGATCGAAGAGTGGCTCGCCAAGCAGGACGACAAGATCCAGAAAGAGGTCGAGAAAGCCCGCAAACGCTTCAAGGAGGCTTTCGACGAGGAGCAGTACCGCGCCACCTCGCCCCGCGTGCTGGAGATCGCCGCCGCACGCGACGCGGTGCACGAGCGTTTCGCCGAGGCGCTGAACGCCGGCAACCTCGAGGAGCTGCGCCAGATCATCCTCGACTGCGAGATCGTCTGCCCGATTTCGGGCACGCGCAACTGGACCGAGGTGCGCCAGTTCAACCTGATGTTCTCGACCCAGATGGGTTCGACGGCCGAGGGGGCGAACACGGTCTATCTGCGACCCGAGACGGCCCAGGGCATCTTCGTCAATTTCCTCAACGTGCAGAAGACCGGCCGCATGAAGCTGCCGTTCGGCATCGCACAGATCGGCAAGGCCTTCCGCAACGAGATCGTGGCGCGCCAGTTCATCTTCCGCATGCGCGAGTTCGAGCAGATGGAGATGCAGTTCTTCGTGCGCCCCGGCGAGGAGATGAAGTGGTGGTCGGAGTGGCGCGAAACCCGCATGAAGTGGCACCGCGCCCTGGGCTTCGGCGATGAGAAGTACCGCTTCCACGACCACGAGAAGCTGGCCCACTACGCCAACGCCGCGACCGATATCGAATACGCCTTCCCCTTCGGATTCAAGGAGGTCGAGGGCATCCATTCCCGCACCGATTTCGACCTGTCGAACCACCAGAAGTTCTCGGGCAAGAAGATCCAGTATTTCGACCCCGAAACGGGCGAGAGCTACGTCCCCTACGTGGTGGAGACCTCGATCGGCGTCGATCGCATGTTCCTTCAGGTAATGTCGGCCGCCTACACCGAGGAGAAGCTCGCCGGCGGCGAGGAGCGCGTCGTGCTGCGGATCCCTGCGGCGCTCGCCCCGATCAAGGCGGCCGTGCTGCCGCTGGTCAAGAAGGACGGCATGCCCGAGGTGGCGCAGCAGATCGTCGATCGGCTCAAGTACGACTTCAACGTCGCCTACGACGAGAAGGATTCGGTCGGCAAACGCTACCGCCGCCAGGATGCCGTCGGCACCCCGTTCTGCATCACGGTCGATGGACAGACGCTCGAAGACGGCACCGTCACGGTGCGCCACCGCGACACGATGAGCCAGGAGCGTGTGGCGATCGAGGCCCTGCACGCCATGATCGACGAGGAGTGCTCGCTGCGCAAGCTCTTCCGCAAGCAGAACATGTAGGCCCTGCCGCAAAACAAGAAAAGGCATGGGACGCATTCTGGCCATAGACTACGGCACCAAGCGCACGGGCATCGCCGTGAGCGACCCGCTGCGCATCATCGCCGGAGGACTCGAAACCGTTGCGACCAAGGAGCTGGAGCGCTGGCTGGCGGACTATTTCGCCCGCGAGGAGGTATCGACCATCGTGCTCGGCAAACCGATGCGGATGGACGGCAGCCCCTCCGATACGTGGCGCTACGTCGAGCCGCTGGCCGCACGCCTCCGCCGCAGCTACCCCGACAAGGAGGTGGTCTTCTGCGACGAACGGTTCACTTCGGTACTGGCCCACCGCGCGATGCTCGAAAGCGGCATCGGCCGGATGGCCCGCCGCGACCGGGCCTTGGTGGACAAGATCTCGGCCACGATCATCCTGCAATCCTACATGGAAAGTACGAACCATTAAAGAAAAGACAGAAAACACATGATTTATCCGATCGTTATCTACGGCTCCCAGACCCTGCGCAACCAGTGCGAGGAGATCGGACCCGACTACCCCGAGTTCAAGAAGCTCATCGAGGATATGTTTCTCACGCTCGCCGAAGCCGAAGGCGTGGGCCTTGCCGCGCCGCAGATCGGCAAGAACATCCGCCTGTTCATCGTGGACTGCACCCCCTGGGGCGAAGAGGAGGAGGAGTGCCGCGACTACAAGCGGGTATTCGTCAATCCGGAGATATACGCCGCCTCGGAGCAAACAGAACTCTTCAACGAGGGGTGCCTCTCGATCCCCGGGCTGCACGAGGACGTGCGCCGGCCCGTGGCCATCAGGATCCGCTACCTCGATGAAAACTTCGCCGAGCACGACGAGGAGATCGACGGCCTGCGCGCGCGGGTCATCCAGCACGAATACGACCACCTCGAAGGGATCGTATTCACGGACCGTCTCTCGCCGCTGCGCCGCAACCTGCTCAAGGGCAAACTGCAGAACCTGACCAAAGGAAGGTATCGCTGCGCCTACAAGACGAAGTGACGGCCGACGGAAATAAAATCGGCGATTTCGTCCGACGAGGGCAAATATTGCATCTTTTTTGCAGGTCCTTCTGCGGAGTGCGATTTTTTTCGTATCTTCGAATCCAGGATAGAAACAACAATTCTTAATTTTAACTTAATAGCGTTATGAAAAAATTATTACTCACGCTGGCCCTGGGATTGCTCGCATGGTCGGCATCTGCTCAGAACTGGGCTGTCGGTGCACGCATCGGTTCCGGATTCCAGGCCGACGGACAATACATCTTCAGCAACAAGAACTACGTCGAGGCACGCTTCGGTATGTACTGGGCCAACGCAGGCGGCACGCTGACGGCCGACTTCACGGCTCTCTACAATTGGAACATCTTCAACATGAACTGGACCCCCTCGGCCGGCAAATGGTTCTTCGACGCAGGTGCGGGTATCAACGTGGGCGGCAAGAGCCACTATGCCTACATCGGAGCCGCCGGCTGCGCCAAACTGGGTATCGAGTTCAAGAACGCCCCCATCCGTCTGTCGTTCGACTGGACTCCCGCATTCGGCCCCGGCATCGCCTACTGGGACGGCGGATCGAGCTCGGATTTCAACGAGCGCGCCCTCTGCAACTTCGGCGTAACGTGCGTCTATCGCTTCTAAGCGCCCCGGGCCGACTCGAAAACGGCACGAACAAAATCCCCGGACTTCCGCAGTCCGGGGATTTTCATTTTTCCGGGGATCTTTCCACATCCGTCCCCGCATCTTTCCGGCCCTCCCCCGCCTTCCGAAAAGGCGGAGACCCGGCCTCAGAACATAAAGGTCGTACCCAGGGAGACGACGAGCGGATTGCGCACGAAGCGCGCCGTCTGAAAGCGGTACTCGCACTGGGCCGAGAGGCTCCACCGCCGCCGGATCCGGTAGTCGCACCCGGCCCCCACGTCGAGACCGAACGACCATGTTCCCAGATCGTTCGCACTCACGCCCGCCGACGGATAGAGCGACCAGCGCTCGGTCAGCGCGATCAGGTAGTGGGCATCGCATCCCAGATCGACCGACGCACCCGACCGGCAGGGAATCATCAGCGAGGCCTCCAGCCGCCACGCATCGGTCAGGCAGCGACGGAACTGACCGCCGACGGCGAAGACGGCACCCCGCCCCGTGTGGGTAT
>CAMWGZ010000097.1 GCA_947173915.1 uncultured Alistipes sp. | reverse complement strand
GCACCCGTCATCTTGCGGAGCTTCATTACATCGGCAGCTTTGATTTCCATAGTATCGTTTGTTCTTATTCGTTAATAATTTCTCGTCGGTTACTCGGCCTGCACGGTTGCAGCGACAACCTCGGCAACGACAGCCTCTTCGGCATCCACGGAGGCCTTCACAGCCTTCTTGATGCGGGGCTTGGCATCCTTGCGGGGAGCCTCGCCTTCCTGAGCGGCAGTCTCCTGGGCCTCCTTCTCCTTTTCGAGCTTGCGCTCCTCAAGGCCTTCGCTGATCGCGCCGCACACAGCGTCGAGAATCACAGAGATCGACTTGGTCGCATCGTCATTTGCAGGGATCACGTAATCAATGTCGGTTGGATCGCAACAAGTATCTACCATTGCAAATACGGGGATGTTCAATCTCTTGGCCTCCTTCACGGCGTTGGCCTCCTTCTGCACGTCCACGACGAACAGAGCGGCCGGGAGCCGGGTAAGATCGGCGATGGAGCCGAGGTTCTTCTCGAGCTTGGCGCGCTGGCGTGCAATCTGCAGCTTCTCGCGCTTCGAGAAATTATCGAAAGTGCCGTCGTTGGTCATCTTGTCGATGGTGGCCATCTTCTTGACGGCTTTACGTATGGTGGGGAAGTTTGTCAGCATACCGCCTGCCCAACGCTCCGTAACGTAGGGCATGCCGATAGCCGCGATTTTTTCGGCAACGACCTCCTTAGCCTGCTTCTTCGTAGCTACGAACAGCACGCGGCGACCGCTCTTGGTAATCTGCTTGAGTGCGTTGGCAGCCTCGTCAAGCTTCATTACGGTCTTGTGCAGGTCGATAATGTGGATGCCGTTCTTCTCCATGAAAATGTAGGGAGCCATTTTGGGATTCCACTTACGCTTCAAGTGTCCGAAATGAGCACCGGCCTCCAATAATGTATTAAAATCTGTACGTGACATTTTAATTCAATGGTTAAATTTTAATTCTCTTTTCTTCAACTCGTCCGGTAGGACCTCCTCGGTCGGTCCGGAGAGTTTTCCGCGATCGGGCAACCTGCGAGTAATAGCCGATATATAATAAATAAGGTAGTCTCGCGGGTTTGCAACCCGAATCGTGCTTGCCGAAATCCGGTCGTCGAACGATTAACGTTTGCTGAACTGGAACTTACGACGTGCTCCGGGCTGACCGGGCTTCTTACGCTCAACTTCGCGGGGATCGCGGGTAAGGAATCCGTTCTTCTTCAGAACAGGACGGAACTCGGCGTCGATCTCGCACAGAGCGCGGGCGATACCCAGTCGCGCAGCCTCGGCCTGACCCTTGATACCGCCACCGTCCAGATTGATGGTAATGTCGTAGTTCTCGACGGTATTGGTTGCCAGCAGCGGCTGCTTTACCTGAAACTGAAGAATATCGAGCGGAAAATATACTTCCAGCGATTTGCGGTTGATTGTAATCTCCCCTTTACCCGGCTTCACGAATACGCGAGCCACAGCTGCCTTACGGCGACCTACGGTATTTACAACTTCCATAATACTTACTTAATCTCGTTTAACTTAATTGTCTTGGGGCTCTGGGCGGCGTGCGGATGCTCTGCGCCGGCATATACCTTCAGATTTTTGATGATGGCATCGCCGAGGCGCGTTTTGGGGAGCATGCCTCTGACTGCCTTTTCGATAACGAACGTCGGCTTCTTGGCCAGGAAATCGGCCGGAGTAGCGAAACGCTGACCTCCCGGGAAACCGGTGTAACGCGTATAGACCTTGTCGGTCATCTTCTTGCCAGTGAGCTTCACCTTGTCCGCGTTGATGACGATCACGTAGTCGCCGCAATCAACGTGTGGCGTGTAGCTTGGCTTGTTCTTGCCGCGCAGAATCTTGGCAACCTGCGACGCAAGACGTCCCAATACCTCGTCGGTCGCATCGATCACAACCCACTGCTTGTCGATCGTGGCGGCGTTGGCCGAGATAGTTTTGTAGCTTAATGAATCCACTTTGTTTACGTTTAATTAATACTTGTGTTAATGTAATCCAACCTCGCACTTTGCGAGTGCGCAAAGATACGAAGAAATTCCGCAAAAACCAAAGTATTAGTAAAAAATCCGCATGCCGGAACACACGGACGGATCGTTCCGGGCAAAACGAATCGGTCGGCGCATGCGCCGACCGACCGAACCTTCCGGAGACTCAGCTGCCGTAGGGCTTCAGGTTCTTCTGCCCCTGATAACGCCCCGTCGTCGGATCGACCAGCTCCTGAGGCCGCACCTTGAACTCGACCGGCAGGACATAGGAGACGCGCACCGCGGTCTCTTCTCCGGTCTCCGCATCGAGCATCCGGCCCGGAGTCCACTTCGGAGAGTTTTCCACCACGCGCACGACCGCCTCGGTAAACCGCTCGTCGGGCGACTCGAGCACCCGATCGACCGAGACCGTACCGTCCGTCTCGACGATGATCTTCAACCGCACCAGACCGCCGATCCTGTTTTCCTCCAGCTGTTTCGGGTACTGCACACGGGAAAGGACCCACTTCCAATACTTATCGAATCCGCCGTTCTTGAAGGCAGGAGGAGTCTTCAAGCTCAAAATCTGTCCGTCCGAAACCACCAACCCGCTCTGCGGCGCGGCCCCCCTCTCGTTCCCGGCACAACCCTCCGCCGGTTTTTTCGCACCGGCCGACAGCGCTACCAGCAACGCCGCCGTCAAAAACAAAATCCGTTTCATAATGCCACTCATTTTGGTGTGGAACGAAGATAGGTAAAAAAACGTACTATTCCAAAAAAAGATCGCTCCCGAAAACGGAAGCGATCTCTCTTTTATCGAAGCCGAAAATCCTATCCCAGGAACGAGAGCAGGATACCGGCGGCAACGGCCGAACCCACCACACCGGCGACATTCGGACCCATGGCGTGCATGAGCAGGAAGTTGCTCGGATTGGCCTCCTGGCCCACCGTCTGCGCTACACGGGCCGCCATCGGAACGGCCGAAACGCCGGCGGCACCGATCAGCGGGTTCATCTTCTTGCCCTCGGGCAGGAAGAGGTTCATGAAGCGGGCGAGCAGCAGACCGCCCGAAGTACCCACGGCGAAAGCGACCACGCCGAGCAGCAGAATACCCAGCGTCTTGAGGTTGATGAACGCCTCGGCCGTAGCCGTCGCACCGACGGTAAGACCCAGGAAGATAACCACGATATTCATCAGCTCGTTCTGCACGGTCTTGCTCAGACGGTCCACCACGCCGCACTCCTTCATCAGGTTGCCCAACATGAGGCAGCCGATCAGCGGCGCAGCGCTCGGGAGCAGCATCGAGATGATCACGGCGATCACGATCGGGAAGAGGATCTTCTCGGTCTTCGAGACGGGACGCAGCTGCTCCATCTTGATCATACGCTCCTTTTTGGTGGTCAGCAGACGCATGATGGGCGGCTGGATGACCGGCACGAGCGCCATGTAGGAGTAGGCCGCGACAGCGATCGGACCCAGCAGTTCGGGGGCCAGCATCGAGGTCAGGAAGATGGCCGTCGGACCGTCGGCACCGCCGATGATACCGATACTGCCGGCCTGCGCCGGAGTGAAGCCCAGCGCAATCGCCCCGATGAAGGTCAGGAAGATGCCCACCTGCGCCGCAGCACCGAGCATGAAGCTCTTCGGATTGGCGATCAGCGGTCCGAAATCGGTCATCGCACCCACACCCACGAAGATAAGGCAGGGATAGATACCCAGCTTCACACCCAGATAGAGGTAGTCGAGCAGACCTGCGTTCTGCACGAAGGAACCCCAGTGCACGTGTCCACCCGCAAACAACTCGGAATGGAACATGCCGGCTCCCGGAAGATTCGTAAGCAGCATACCGAACGCGATGGTAAAGAGCAGCAGCGGTTCGAACTTATGCTTGATGGCGAGATAGAGGAGAAGGAACGAGACGAGAATCATCACGATATTTCCCCACGTCGCGCCCGCGAAACCGGTCTCCTGAAAAAACTTCAGCAGACTTTCGGACATCGAAATAGCACCTGCGGATAACATCATAGCACTACTCGATAACGATTAACAGATCTCCCTCCATGACCGTCGCGCCCTTCTGGACGTGGATCGACTTGACCACGCCGGCGCGCTCCGCGTCGATGTTGTTCTCCATCTTCATGGCCTCGAGTACGACGACCGTCTGACCGACAGCGACCCGGTCACCCTCCTTGACATTCACGCCGATGATCGTGCCGGGCAGCGGGCACTTTACCGAGAAACCCGAACCGGCGGCAGCAGCACGGGCCGCAGCAGGTGCCGAAGGCGCCGCCGTGGTCGGGGTTACCGACAGACCGGCATTCTTGGGTTTGGGAACGACCTGCGGCTTCTTCGCTTTCGAAGCCGCCTCGCCCTCGATCTCGACCTCGTAGGCGACACCGTTCACAACGACACGAGCCAAAGTCGATTCGTTGTTCACTTCGTCGATCGAAATGTCGTACTTGTTTCCGTTTATTTTCAATGAATAGTCTTTCATACTGAATTAGCTGTTATTTTCTGTAATCTGGCATTTGAGTTAATCCGTGAATTTTCGAATTCCAGGGCGAGTAAGCACGCTTGATGCTGAGGATCGTCAGCATCTCGGTCTCCCGGTCGTGACGTGCGCTGGAGAAGAGCCGCAGCGCCGTCATGATGGCGGCGACGGTCTCGCCGTCCACCTCCGACTGCGAAGGCGACTGCTTCTTGCGCTGGTGTGTGAACACGGCGCCGAAACCCTTCATCACGAATACCATCAGCAGCAGCATGACGATTACCAGCGAGAAGCCGATGAATGCGACGGTCAGGATGCTCGACCAATCTATCTGTGTCATAATCCGTCAGTTTACAAAGGAATATTAGAGTGTTTCTTGGCAGGATTCTGCAAGCGTTTGGTCGAGAGCGACTGCAAGGCGCGGATGATGCGGAAACGGGTGTTGCGCGGTTCGATCACGTCGTCGATGTAGCCGTAGCGGGCCGCATTGTAGGGGTTCGAGAACTTGTCGCGGTACTCCTGCTCCTTCTCGGCC
>CAMWGZ010000096.1 GCA_947173915.1 uncultured Alistipes sp. | reverse complement strand
GTTCGTTAAATCGTGAATTTCTGCTCTTCGCTCAGCCGGATGCCGATCGAGAACACCTCGGCGGAGAAGAGGATGAGAATGGCCATGACCAGGTTCCAGTAGTTGAGCGGGAACGAGGTCGTCACTTCGAGCGGGCTTCCTTCGAGCAGGATCCGGGCCGTCCGGTTGTGTATGAAGGCTCCGATGGCGAGGCATACTTCCGCGAAGAGGAGCAGGAAGCCGACGCACCGGGTGTAGGTCGCGATTCGGTTCGGCAGCGGCTGTTCGTCGCGCACCGACTTGCGGAGTATGTTGATTATAAGTGCCAGCAGGATGATTACCGCGAGTTTGGCCAGCAGTGCGGGGATGAAGAGCAGCCACGTGGATTCGTCCATGCGGGCGAGCTGCGCGACGCACTCCGGGTCGCTTCCGTCGGAGGTCGTTACCCAAAGTTTCGCGTCCGTATAGGCTGCCTCGACCCGGATGTCCGGGTGGGAGGTGGCGATCGGAGTCAGCTCCCTCATGTCGCCGGCCAGCTCCGCCCCCACGAAATAGGTCTGCTGGTGTACGCCCTGATTCTTCAGCATCTGAATGTCCTTGATGCCGGCCCGGCTTCCTGCGTCCCATCCCGATGAGATGTCGGGGACGAGCGTGAGCGCGAAGCCTGCCGCCAGGACCATAAAATAGAAAATATAGATGACCAGCAGGCGGCGGCGCAGGGACCTCTTTTGTTTTGCTTCCATGTCTTCGAATGCTTAATTCGAGGCAAAGATAGCGATTTAATCATGAAAAACAAATATTATTTATCGTTTTGCGATAATTTTTTTTGATCATTCTTTCTTTTTTGGATGTGTTGGCTGCGCGCAGCGAAGGGGCGGCGGACCTTTTTTCGGGCGGTTCCGAGGCGCGGAAAAGCCGTGAGGTCCCGCCGGGAGCAGGGGATCGGGAAATAATTCCTATTTTTGCAGCGCGATCCGGTCGGTTCGTGCCGGAGTTTGTGTGCGAGTCTGTTTAATTAATATATGTATATGGCGGAAAAGACGAGTTATGAGTTCGAAGCGGTGCCTCAGGAGGTCGATTTCACGCTCCGCATGACGGTGCCCGCGCTGGTCGGGGCGGTGCTCGACACGGCCGGTGTCGATGCCCGGCGCAAGGGGTTCGGAATAGACGAACTGAACAAGGAGAACGTGTCGTGGGTGCTCTCGCGGATGGCGATCGAGATCGACGAGCGTCCCCGGCAATACGCCTCCTACCGGATCGAAACATGGGTCAATGAGTTCAACAGGATGCTCACGACCCGCAACTTCACGCTGCACGATGCGGAGGGCCGCACGTTCGGGCGCGCCGTGACGCAGTGGTGCGTCATCGACCTGGAGGCCCGGCGGGCGGTCGATCTGACGGAGTTGGCCGCCCGGTGCGCCGACAAGATCGTCGATGCCCCCTCGCCGGCGGAGAAGCCCCGCAAGCTGGCGGCGATCGCGCCCACCTGCTGTCGGGAACACCGGGGCGTTTACAGCGACATTGATTTCAACCGCCACGTCAATACGCTGCGCTACATTGACATGATGTTCGACATGCTGCCCTACGACCGGTATGTCGCCGACCGCCCCCTGCGGTTGGACGTTCATTTTCTGCATGAGTGCGGCTACGGCCAGCTGCTCGGCGTGGGGTGCGAGGAGCGGGAGAGCGCTACGCTGTTCGAAATCAGCTGCGAGGGGACGGCTGCGGTGCGTGCGTCGCTGGTCTGGAAATAGGTCCGCTCCGGCGAAAATTCTTGTGCGGCACCGGCCCTGAGTGCCCTTTCGGGCGGATATAATGCGCCGGAAACGTGTTTTTGCAAAAAATTGCCTATATTTGCACCAATAAACCTATAAACAACAGAGGTATGAAGTTTTTTTTCCGTATCGCGCTGTTGGCTTCCATGCTGGTTAGCCTGCTCTCGGCGCATGCACAAACCCAAACCGTAGCTTGGGAAAGTTCCGTGAAGGAGCTTGGCGGTTCGAGCTACGAAATTCAATTCAAAGGTAAGATTCTGCCCGGATGGCATACCTACGACCTCCATTCGGATGTCTCTTCGACGCTCGTGGAGTTCGAGGAGCCGGCAGGTCTGGTACTCGACGGCGAGCCTTACGAGGTCAATGCCTCGCAGCGCGAGTACGACGACATCTTCGAGGTGGAGATCGGTACCTATTTCGACGAGATCATCCTCGGCCAGAAGGTAACCCTCGAAGGGGAGGGCGGCGTGCTGAAAGGCAACATCAACTGGCGTGCCTGCGAGGAGAACAACTGCAACTCTCCGGAGGACTGGGAGTTCGAGGTGGTGATCGGCAATCCCGATGCCGCACCCGCCGTCGTGGAGGCGGCCGATGAGGTCGAGCCGGTGCGCGAGAACGGCGGCAAGTCGATCTGGAGCCTGATCATCGAGGCGATCATCTGGGGCTTCGCCGCGCTGGTTACCCCCTGCGTCTTCCCGATGATCCCGATGACCGTTTCGTTCTTCATGAAGGGCAGCGGTTCGCCTGCCGCAGGCCGTTTCAAGGCTGCCATGTACGGTTTCTTCATCGTGATGCTCTATACGCTGCCGATCGCTGCGATCATCCTCATCACGCGCCTGGTCGGCGGCGATGCCGTGACGGCCGACATCTTCAACTGGCTGGCTACGCACTGGCTGCCCAACCTGATCTTCTTCATCGTCTTCATGGTCTTCGCCGCTTCGTTCTTCGGTGCGTTCGAGATCACGCTCCCGAGCTGGATGGTCAATAAGAGCGACCAGAATGCGGACAAGGGCGGTCTGGTCGGTATCTTCTTCATGGCCCTGACGCTGGTGCTCGTTTCGTTCTCCTGCACCGGCCCGATCGTAGGTTCCGTGCTCATCAAGTCCACTGCCGGCGAGTTCTGGGAGCCTATCGTGACGATGATGGCCTTCTCGATGGCCTTCGCACTGCCGTTCACGATCTTCGCCTTCTTCCCCTCGCTGCTGAAGAACCTGCCCAAGAGCGGCGGCTGGCTCGGCTCGGTCAAGGTCGTCCTCGGCTTCATCGAGGTCGCCCTGGGCTTCAAGTTCCTCAGCATGGCCGACCAGACCTACCACTGGGGACTGCTCGACCGCGAGATCTACCTGGCGATCTGGATCGTGGTCTTCACGCTGCTGGGTCTCTACCTGCTCGGCAAGCTGCGTTTTGCTCACGATGACGAACTCAAGCACGTGACCGTTACCCGTCTGGCGCTGTCGATCGTCTCGCTGTCGTTCGCAGTATATATGGTCCCCGGTATGTTCGGTGCCCCGCTGAAGGGTCTCTCGGGCTACCTGCCCCCGCTGCACACCCAGGACTTCGTGATCAATCCGGACGCTGTGGCCGCCGCACCCGCTGCGGGCAACACGGCTGCCGCCCAGAAGATCAAGTATGCCGACATCCTGCACTGGCCCTATGAGCTGAACGGTTATTTCGACATGGCTCAGGCCGAGGAGGCTGCCAAAGCCGCCGGCAAACCGCTCTTCGTCGATATTACCGGCATCAGCTGCGTGAACTGCCGCGAAATGGAGGCCCGCGTGTGGAGCGATCCGCGCGTGCAGCAGATCCTGCGCGAGGATTATGTGCTCGTGGCTCTCTACACCGACGACAAGACGAAGGTCGAGAAGAGCGAGTGGATTACCACCGAGGGCGGCAAGGTCCTCAAGGATATCGGCCGCATCAACTCCTACATTGCACAGACCCGCTTCGGTGTGAATGGCCAGCCCAACTACCTGCTGCTCGACAACGAGGGCAACCAGCTGGTGCCGATGCGCGCCTACAACCTCGATGTCGATGCTTACATCGACTTCCTGAAGAGAGGCGTGGAGGAGTATAAGAAGCTGAAATAAAACGAAATCGCCGGCTGGGATGAAAATTTGTATCCTGGGGCCTGCGCATCCGTATCGAGGAGGACTCGCGTCGATCATGCAGATCATGGCGCGGGTCTTCCTGCATCGGGGCGATCGGGTCGAGATCAAAACCTTTACGGTGCAGTACCCCCGCTTCCTTTTTCCGGGCAAGAGCCAGACGGTTACCGACCCGGCTCCCGAGGATCTGCGCATCGTGCGGTGCGTCAATACGGTCAATCCTTTCAACTGGATCGCGGTGGGGCGGAAGATCCGGCGCGAAGCGCCCGATTTCGTGCTGCTGAAGTATTGGACCCCCTTTATGGCCCCCTGTTTCGGAACGATCGCCCGGATCGCCCGCAGCAACGAGAGGACCCGCATTCTCTGTCAGATCGATAACGTCGAACCCCACGAGCATCACTGGGTCGATCGGCCGCTGAACCGCTATTTTCTCGGTGCGGTGGACGGGTTCATCTACATGTCGGACCAGGTGCGCGGCGAACTGCGGCGCTATACGCAGGTGCCGGCGCTCTTTTCGCCCCATCCGCTTTTCGATAACTTCGGGGAGAAGGTCGGACGCGAGGAGGCGTGCGCGCGGCTGGGGCTGGATCCGACGATGCGCTATGCGCTCTTCTTCGGTCTGATCCGCGACTACAAGGGACTCGATCTGCTGCTCGATGCCTGGATGCGTCTCAAGCGCGAGGGCGGGGCGGTGGGCCGCCGTCTGATCGTCGCGGGCGAGTTCTACGTGCCGAAGGAGAAGTACCTCCGTCAGATTGCCGATAACGGCCTGCGGGAGGATGTGGTGCTGCACGACCGTTTTATCGACGACGCTTCGGTCCGCTACTACTTCTCGGCGGCCGACTTTCTGATTCTGCCTTACCGGACCGCGACGCAGAGCGGCGTGACGCAGATCGCCTACCATTTCGACCTGCCGATGGTCGTGACGGAGGTGGGCGGACTGCCTGAGATCGTTCCCGACGGCCGGGTTGGGTTCGTCTGCGCTCCCGAGGAGCGCGAGATCGCGCGGGCCGTCTCCGATATCTGGGACGAGGAGCTGCTCGCCGAGTTCCGGGAGAACATGCGGGAGGAGAAGAAGCGGTTCTCCTGGGAGCGCATGTGCGACCGGATTGTCAAGCTCTACCGCCTGGTCTGCGACAGCTGCGGGTAGGGTAATCCCTGTGCGATAAAACGAAAATCTGCGGCCGAAATGTTTCGGCCGCCGATT
>CAMWGZ010000095.1 GCA_947173915.1 uncultured Alistipes sp. | reverse complement strand
CGCCCGGGAAGTGGGAGAGGTCCTGGCGGATCATCGCCTCGGGGAACGCATCGTGGCCTGCGGGGACGGGGGGGTGGGTCGTGAAGAGCGAGGAGGAGCGGATGACCTCCGAGGCTTCGTCGAACGAGAGGCGGCCGTGCAGCATCAGCGTGCGGATCCGCTCCAGTCCGATGAAGGCGGCGTGGCCTTCGTTGCAGTGATAGACCTCCTGGCGGATGCGGAGCGCCCGCAGCGCCCGCACGCCGCCGATGCCGAGCAGCATCTCCTGCTTGAGGCGGTTCTCCCAGTCGCCGCCGTAGAGGTAGTGGGTAACCTGACGGTCTTCCGCGAGGTTGGCCTCGTAGTCGGCATCGAGCAGATAGAGTTCGGTGCGTCCCACGCGGCAGAGCCAGACGCGCGCCGAGAGGGTGCGGCCCGGCAGGGCGACCGAAACGGTCGTCCAGTTGCCCACCGCGTCGCGCACGGGCTGGATCGGCAGCTTCGAGAAGTTCTGCGCCTCGTAGGTGGCCTGCTGGGCGCCCTGGGCCGAGAGTTTCTGTGTGAAGTAGCCGTAGCGGTAGAGCAGGCCGACGGCCACCATCGGAACGTTCTTGTCCGATGCCTCCTTCAGGTAGTCGCCCGCGAGGATACCCAGGCCGCCCGAATAGATCTTGAGCGAGGAGTGGAGTCCGTACTCCATCGAGAAGTAGGCGATGCGGGGTTTTCCGGGGTCGGGCTTTTCGGACATGTAGGCGTTGAACTGGGCATAGACCGTGTCGAGCGCGCGGAGGAACTTCTCGTCCTGCTCCAGCTCGCGCATGCGGCCGATGCTGAGCAGGTCGAGGAAGGCGATCGGATTGCGGTCGCTCTCGCTCCACAGGTCGGGGTCGATGCCCTCGAACAGGTCGCGCGCCTCCGGATTCCAGCTCCACCAGAGGTTGTGAGCCAGCTCGTCGAGCGGGCGCAGCCGTTCGGGCAGGCTCTTCTCGACCATCATGCGGCTCCAGGAGGGCTGCTCGGCGCGGAACACCCGATGGGCGGTCGCGATCTGCGGATCGGCGGTGTGGTCCCGGTCTGCTTCGGCGCGGCGCATCCGTGCGTCGGCGTTGTCGAGCGCCTCCGAGTAGGCCTCCTCGTAGGCCCGGAAGAGCCGGTTCCAGAGCGCCGTGCGGGAGAGTTCGCGCGCATCGCGGCGCACCTCTCCGATCCGCTGGGACGGGAGCTGTGCGAAGCGCAGCACCGAGTCGGCCAGCGCGGCTGCCGTGCGGTCGTCGTCGCCGTCGTCGCGGCGGAGGACCTCCACTCCGTCGTGGTCGCGGAGCCGGTCGATCCAGAGTCCGAATCCGGCGAGCGTGGTGGTCAGGGTCGGCACCGAGAAGGCGATCGACTCCAGCGGGGTGTAGCCCCAGGGCTCGTAGTAGGAGGGGAAGAGCGTCAGGTCGGCTCCCGTCAGCAGCTCGTAGTAGCTCTGGTCGAAGATGCCGTCGTTGCCGTTGAGGTAGGAGGGGACGAAGAGGGCGTGCACCTTCGAGGCGGGGTCGGCCAGCGGCGAGCCGTCGATGGCCCGCACGACGGGATCCCACTGCATGTTCTCCAGGTAGTGGGTGCTCCAGGGCCATTGCGCTCCGTCGATGGGGGCTGCGGGGTCCTTGAGTCTGTTTTGCAGGTCGGTGCGTGCGCCCCGGTTGGCGGCGGGCACCATCACGAAGAGCAGCACCTCGCGGTCGAGGCGCTCCTGGGCGGCCAGCCGTTTCATGCCCTCCAGCAGCACGTCCAGCCCCTTGTTGCGGAACTCGTAGCGGCCGCTCGTGATGAGGATCAGCGGCTCGCCCTCCAGCGGGCGGTTCAGACAGGCCTCGCCGACGGTCCGCAGCGTCGCCCGCGCCCGGGTGCGGCGGGCTTCGTATTCCTCGTCGCGCCAGACGAAGTCGTCCTCGAAGCCGTTGGGGGTTACCAGGTCGGCATCGCGGCCCAGCAGGTACTTGCATTCGTTGGCCGTCAGTCCGCTGACGGTAAGGAAGGCATCGCTGTTGGCCGCCGCCGTCTTCTCGATCGAGTGTTTGGCCGTCACGCCGAAGCGGCGGGCCACCTCGTCGGCGTTGAAGTGGCTCAGGTCGCGGTAGAGGGGCAGGCCGTTGCCGGCGATGCAGCGTCCCGTGACGGTCGCGTGGGTGGTAAAGAGCGTCGCCACGTAGGGCGACATCTTGCGCAGGTAGAGCGCGCCGGCCACCGTCATCCATTCGTGGAAGTGGGCCGCCACGCGCTCCGTCGAGCGGCAGAAGTGTTCGACGTAGGAGCTGACCACCATGCCGGCCGCATGGCCGAAGAGCACCGGCTCGACATAGTCCCACTGGCCCGAGATGGAGTCCACGCGGTAGCTCTCCCACAGGAATTTCAGAATGTCGTCCTTGCGGGGGATGAGCGACGAGAAGTCGATGAGGAGCGCCAGCGGCCGGCCGACGATGCGCCAGCGGCCCGCACGCACGCGGATGCCCTTCTCGTAGAGCGACTGCCGCCACGCCTTGAAGAGTGCGGGATCCTCCTCGAATTCGCTCTGTTCGCCCTGCTGCGCCAGGTCGGGGCCGATCAGTACGTATCGGTCGCCGAACCGTTCGCAGACGGTGCGTGCCTTGGTCGCTACGACGGTGTGGATGCCGCCTACTTTGTTGCACACCTCCCAGCTGATCTCGAAGAGACGGTCGGGGGTGTTGAGTTTGGTTTCGTTCATATGATTCGATGTTTTGTATATTTTTCTTGTGTGTCGGAGTTCGGTGCGGGGTGCTCCGAGGCACCCTTCTGCGGCCTTACTCCGCTTCGAAGAGCGCGCCGATCACGGCATCCGAGACAAGGAACCGTTCGGGCGGGATCGCCAGCCCTCCTTCGCGGAGGAGGAGGCTGCCGCTGCGCAGCGGCTCTTCGGCCTCGCGCAGCAGCCGCTCCAGGCGCGGGCGGCCGAAAAGGGCTTCGAAGCGTTCGAGCGCGATGCCCTCCGCGCGGCGCAGGCCGGTCATCAGGTATTCGTTGAAGCGGTCGCGTTCGCAGAGCCGCTCCTCCTCGTAGAGCGCCTCCGTGCCTGCCTGGGCCAGGTAGCGGTCGATCGAGGCGGCGGCCCAGCGGCGGGCTTCGCCGTTGAAGGAGTGGGCTGCGGGGCCGATGCCCAGGTACTCCTCGCCGGTCCAGTAGGCCGTGTTGTGGCGGGCCCGGAAGCCCGGGAGGGCGTAGTTGGAGACCTCGTAGTGCTCGAATCCCGCCTCGGTCAGGATGCGGTGCACCAGCAGGAACTCCCGTTCGCTGGTCTCTTCGTCCACGGGAGTGAATATGCCCCGTTCGGTCCGGCGGCCGAAAGCGGTGTTCGGCTCCACCGTCAGGTGGTAGGCCGAGAGGTGCGTGACACCCAGTTCCAGCATGCGGTCGAGGTTGCGGCGCAGCACCTGCTCGCCGAATCCGGGAACTCCGAAGATCAGGTCGGCGGTCAGGTTCCTGAAGCCGGCCGCGCGGGCGCTGCGCAGCGCCTCCTCAGCCTGGCGGCCGGTGTGGCGGCGGTTCATCAGCCGCAGCTCGTCGTCGTCGAACGACTGCACCCCGACGCTCAGCCGGTCGGCACCGGCCCGGAGCATCTGCTCGATCCACGCCCCGCTCATGTCGTCGGGATTGGCCTCGACGGTAAACTCCTCGATCTGCGAGCAGTCCAGCCGTTCGGCGGCCCGATCGACCAGGCGGCGCAGCCTGCCGGGATCGCAGAGCGAGGGGGTGCCCCCGCCGAAGTAGATGGTGCGGATCCGCCGGTCGGCGATCCATGCCGCGGCAGCCGGCAGCTCCCGTTCCATCGCCTCCAGCACCGGGTCCATGCGGGAGGTTTCGACGCTTTTGTAGAAGTCGCAGTAGGCGCAGACGCGCCGGCAGAAAGGGATATGGAAATAGAGACCGGCCATGTTTTACAAATATAAGAAAAAAAATCGACAAAAGCCTCCTTTTTTGCGTTGAAAATTCGCGGCGAAGCGACGGATGTTCCGGAGAAAAGACGAAGAAGACGGGATGGAAGATCCCGCCTTCTTCTTGTCTTCTTTCGGATCGGGTGCGATCAGCGAGCCTGAAGCACGGCCCGCAGCTCTCCGTCGCGGAGCAGCATGAGCATGTCGCCGTCGATCCGGTAGTGGGTCGCCTCCGAGAGCGCCTCCGCAAAGCGCGTCTCCTCATCCATACCGGGGCAGGCCATGCGCGTCGAGGCCATCCGGTCGATCTTCAGTGCGCCCGTCTCGCTCGTTTCGTAGGATGCCATCAGCCGGTTGCAGGCCCCCTCGCCCGAGAGGCTGCCCTTGCCGTCGAACACGACGGTAAACTGATCCCCTTCGGCTTCGAAGGCGCGGCCGTCGAGCTGCACCAGCTGCCATGCGGTGCCCGCGAACGGGGCGGATGCGCTTTTGGCGTGCTTCCGGCAGGGGCAGCATGCCGCCGTCAGCATTACGAGTGCGGCCAGAGCCGCCGTCTTGATGGAATTTTTCATCGTTTCATTCGGTTTTTTGCAAGATATTCTCCGCAAATTCTGTGCAAAGATACGCAATTAATCGTAACTTTGCATGCTCCGAAGAGCTGCATCGCATTCGAACGATAACTTTTATAAATATTACGACCATGAAAACCATCATCGCATCTCCGAAGGCTCCCAAAGCCGTAGGTCCCTATTCGCAGGCCGTTCTGTGCGGCGACACCCTTTACGCTTCGGGCCAGCTTCCGATCGACGGCGCGACCGGCACGATGCCCGAGAGCATCGAGGACCAGACCCGTCAGTCGCTGACCAACCTGGGTTATATTCTCGAAGAGGCGGGCCTTTCGTTCGCCGACGTGGTAAAGACCACCGTCCTGCTGGCCGACATCGCCGATTTCGCAGCGATGAACGCCGTTTACGCCACCTTCTTCAGCGGCCAGATGCCCGCCCGCATCTGCTACCAGGTCGCCAAGCTGCCGATGGGTGCGAAGGTCGAGATCGACGCGGTGGCCGTGAAGTAATTCCGCCCCGTTCCCGCAAAACATGCGTTCCGGCCACCCGGAGCGCATGGTGTTTTGTGGTGAGAACGTTTCAACCATTTTTTTTCGCG
>CAMWGZ010000094.1 GCA_947173915.1 uncultured Alistipes sp. | reverse complement strand
GGGCGGCGGCAAGCCGGACGATTCGATCGGCTGCGTCGGCCTGCCGCCCGAACCGGTACGCGGAGACTCGCTCGCGGCCGCACCGAAAAGATCGCTCGTGCGCCGGATCGTCGATTACTTCGGCCAGGCCAACCGCGACAGAACCTTCGAGAAGAAGATCGACTTTACCTTCATCGGCGGTCCCAGCTACACGAAAGAGAACCAGTTCAGCCTGTCGGTCATGGCCTCGGGCCTCTACCGCATCGACCGCACGGACTCGCTGACGCAGCCCTCCAACATCACGGCATTCGTAACGGGCAGCACCACAGGATTCTACAAGGTGGGAATCGACGGCAACACCCTGCTGCGCCAGAACCGGCACCGCATCATCTACGCGCTCTCCTTCTACTCGCAGCCGACCAAATACTGGGGCATCGGCTACCGGGCGGGCAGCGAAAACGAGCGCAGCTCCTTTCTCGACACACGCTATGAAGTATCGGTCGCCTACCTCCGCCAGGCGGCAGGCAATCTGTTCGCCGGCATCGAACTCGATTTCCGGCACATCCGGGGCCGCAAGTTCGGGCGGCCGGAATACATCGAAGGAGAATCCCCCGTCACGACCGCAACCGGCATCGGTGCCCTGCTGGAGTACGACTCCCGCGACGTGATTACCGATCCCTCGCGGGGCCTCTACCTCGGCATGAAGGCCTCGTGGCGGCCGAAACTCCTCTCGTCGCTCGACCGCTCCCTCTGGCAGGTCGAGACGACGATCTGCGGCTACCAACCCTTGTGGAAAGGCTCCGTGCTGGCCTGCGAACTCTACGGGGACTTCAACTCCCCGCACACCCCCTGGTCGCTCAAGGCCAAGCTGGGCGGATCGCAGCGGATGCGCGGGTATTATCTGGGCCGCTACAACGACAACGACATGCTTACCTTTCAGGTCGAGCTGCGGCAGCGCATCTGGCGGCGCATCGGCTGCGTCGTATGGGGCGGTGCGGGCAACGTGTTCCCCGCCATCGACCGCTTCCGCTGGGACCATACGCTTCCCAACTACGGCGCGGGAGTGCGCTGGGAGTTCAAGAAGCGCGTCAATATCCGGGTCGATTACGGCTTCGGCAGAAAAACCTCGGGCATTCTGTTCAGCATGAACGAAGCTTTCTAAAAACTACGCAAACCGCATGGCGATACAACGAAGAAACCACCTCAGCAGAGGCTCCATCCTCCTGGCGATCTATTTCGTCGTCACACTCCTCGTCCCCAACCTCGTGCTGCTCTATACCGAACCGATGACCCTCTGGTCGGCCGAGGCATCGCTCTTCCTGCCGATGGGGCTCTACCTCATGTGGTCGGCCGCCCTGAAGCGCTCGGGCATCATGATCTGGCTCGCCTTCCCGATCATTATCCTCTGCGCCTTCCAGATCGTGCTGCTCTATCTGTTCGGCAACTCGATCATCGCCACCGACATGTTTACCAACCTGCTGACCACCAATCCGGGCGAGGCGGGCGAACTGCTGTCGAACATCTACCCGGCGATCATCATCGTCTGCCTGATCTACCTGCCGCTGCTCTGGTTCGCCACGCGCGACATCAGCCACCGGCACTGCCTCTCCCGCACCGCCCGCAAGAACCTGTCGCTCACAGGCCTCTCCTTCTTTTCGATCGGTCTGCTGCTGCTCATCCCCGCCTACCGCACCAGCGAGGAGCGGCGGGTGCTCGTCACGGAGATCTTCCCGATCAACGTAATGTACAATATCCGGCTCTGCGGCCAGGAGTTCCGCAAAATGTCCCGCTTCGACGATACCTCCGCCGACTTCTCGTTCCATGCCCGGCGCACCCACCGCGCCGGCCGACGCGAAATCTACGTCTATGTCATCGGCGAGGCATCGCGCGCCATGAACTGGCAGCTCTACGGCTACGGACGGCCGACCACCCCGCGCCTCGCACGGCTCGACGACCTGATCGTCTTCCGCAATACGGTCACGCAGAGCAACACCACCCACAAAAGCGTTCCGCTGCTTCTCTCGTCGGTCGGCACCGACCAGCACGAGGAGCTGTTCCGCCGGCGGGGGCTTCCCGCCCTGTTCCGAGAGGCGGGCTTCACCACCTGGTTCATCTCCAACCAGCTGCCCCAGGGAGCCATGATCGACAAGCTGGCCGGCGATGCCGACCACCGGATCTATCTGCCCGCTCCGCGCCACGACATGCAGCTGCTCGAAGCCATGAAGCAGGCCATCGCCGAAGATCCCGACCACGACCTGCTCTTCATCCTCCACTGCTACGGCTCCCACTTCGACTACCGGGCGCGCTACCCCCGGCAGTTCGCCCGCTTCTCGCCGGACGAAAACGCCTCGATCGGCAAACACAACATCGAAGAGCTCCGCAACGCCTACGACAATTCGATCCTCTACACCGACTATTTCCTCTCCGAGACCATCGACTTCCTCCGCTCGCTGCACGACGACTGCTCGGCCCTGCTCTACTGCGCCGACCACGGCGAGGACATGCTCGACGACGCACGCGGGCGCTTCCTCCACGCCTCGCCCACCACGACCTTCTACCAGCTCTGGATCGCCAACCTCGGGTGGTTCTCGCCCGCCTACTGCCGGGAGTTCCCCGAGCGGGTGGAGGCCGCCCGCAGCAACGGCAGCGCACCGGCCACCACCCGCTCCATGTTCCACACGATGGCCGGCATCGCCTCGATCGAGGGCGACTGCCTCGACCCGGGCTGCTCGCTGGTCAGCCCCGCATTCGACTACGAGGCCCCGCGCCGCTACCTGAACGACCACAACCGCGCGGTCCCCTTCCCCAAGACGCGCCTCTCGGAGGAGGATTTGGAGAACTTCCGCCGCCACGGCATCGACCTCTCGCGCTGATCGCCCCGAACGGTCCCGCACCGGCACGGCCGCTCCCTGCCGCAGCGCCCGGGAAAGTCCCCGGACGCGATTCCGGCTGCGAAAAATGCACGAAGGTTGCGGCTCTTCGGAAAAATATCGTATTTTTGAACCGAATAGTCTTTTCAAGAGATGCAGTCGCTTCGAGAACTTTACAAAATAGGCAACGGCCCGTCGAGCAGCCACACGATGGGTCCCAAGAAAGCGGCCGAGGAGTTCCTCCGCCGCAACCCCGGTGCCGAAGGCTACCGCGTAACCCTCTACGGCTCGCTGGCCGCCACCGGCCGGGGCCACCTGACCGACAGGGCGATCCTCTCCGTGCTGGAACCGGCCGCCCCGACGCAGATCGTCTGGCAGCCGGAAGTGTTCCTCCCCTTCCATCCCAACGGCATGCGGTTCGAGGCGCTGCGGCAGGGGACGGCCGCCGACGAGTGGATCATCTACAGCGTCGGAGGCGGTGCACTGGCCAACGAGCATACCGCCCTGCGGCAGCCCGACGACATCTACCCCCTGACCCACATCAGCGACATTCTGACGTGGTGCACGGCCGAGGGCAAGACCTTCTGGGAGTATGTCGAGGACTACGAGGGTGCCGGCATCTGGGACTACCTGGACCAGATATGGGAGACCATGCGGGCGACCATCGCACGCGGCCTGACGGCCGAGGGGGTTCTTCCAGGGGGGCTGAAGGTGGCCCGCAAGGCGAGCACCTATATGGTCAAGGCCGAGAGCTACACCGACTCGCTGCGTTCGCGCGCCAAGATCTACGCCTATGCCCTCGCTACGGCCGAGGAGAACGCTTCGGGCGGCACGGTGGTCACGGCTCCCACCTGCGGGTCGAGCGCCGTCATGCCCGCCGTGCTCTACTACCTCTGCGAGTCGCGCAATTTCTCGCGCCAGCGCATCCTGCGCGCCCTGGCCACCGGCGGACTCTTCGGCAACGTCGCCAAGACCAATTCGTCGATCTCGGGAGCCGAGGTGGGCTGCCAGGGCGAGGTGGGCGTGGCCTGCGCCATGGCAGCAGCCGCTGCCTGCCAGCTCTTCGGCGGCACCCCCTCGCAGATCGAGTATGCCGCCGAAATGGGACTCGAACACCATCTCGGACTCACGTGCGATCCCGTCTGCGGCCTGGTGCAGATCCCCTGCATCGAACGCAACGCCGTCGCCGCAGCCCGGGCGCTCGATGCCAACAGCTATGCCAACCTTTCGGACGGCTACCACATGATCAGCTACGACCGCGTGGTCGAGGTCATGAAGGAGACCGGCAAGGACATTCCGAGCCTCTACCGCGAAACGGCCGAAGGCGGACTGGCCCGCAACTACACGCAAGCAACGAAAAAACGATAGCCACACCCTCAGATTTATGAAACATCCGAAGACAACCATCGCCCTGCGGACATTCGCGGCCGCCGCCGACTGCGGTGCACCGCTCCGCACCTACCCCACCGACACGCTCCCCACGCGCACGGGAGCGCCTCTCGCCATTACCTTCTTCAAGCACGCCTCGCTCGCCATCGAGTACGACGGCCGCCGCATCTACGTCGATCCGATCGGACAGTATGCCGACTACGCCTCGCTGCCGAAGGCCGACCTGATCCTGGTAACCCATTCGCACTACGACCACCTGGATCCCGCCGCCATCGAGGCCCTCTCGACCTGCGGCACGACGGTCGTCTGCGACCGCACCTCGGCCGAAGAGCTGGGCGGGAAGGCACGCGCCATGACTCCCGGAGAGAAGTGCCGCCCCTGCGACTTCCTCACGGTCGAAGCCGTCGCCGCCTACAATACCTCGGCCGACCGGCAGCAGTTCCACCCGCGCGAGCGGCGCGACTGCGGCTACCTGCTCGAAATCGGCGGCTCGCGGATCTACATCGCGAGCGACGGAGAGAACACCCCCGAGATGAAGGCGCTGCGCGACATCGACATCGCCTTCCTGCCGGTCAATCAGCCCTACACCATGACGGTCGATCAGGCGGTCGATGCCGTCAAAGCCATCCGCCCCGCTCTGTTCTACCCCTACCACTACGGCGAAGTCGAAGAAAAGACCGATCTCGACCGCCTCGTCCGGGAACTCGAGGGCGTGACCGAAGTCCGCATCCGTCCGATGGAGTAATTCCCCATCCGGAAATCCCGCAACAAAAAAGCGCGCGCCAAATTCACGCATGGGGCGCGGTTTCTCTTTTCCCCACACCGCCCCCCCCGGAGGAACCCGCCCGCGGGGCTTTTTAAGGCCATACCACC
>CAMWGZ010000093.1 GCA_947173915.1 uncultured Alistipes sp. | reverse complement strand
GGTTCGGTCCGGCATCGTGTTTGCATGTTTTTCTGCAAAACAACCAAAAAGCAAAAGATATGGAAGCAGTAAAGCAACTGACAAAAAAGGAGTTCATCGAGAAGATCGCCGACATCGACCAGGGAAAGGGCGCATGGAAGTTCCGGGGCGAGCGTCCGGCGGTCATCGACTTCTTCGCCTCCTGGTGCGGTCCCTGCAAGGCACTGGCACCGACCTTCGAAGAGCTGGCCGCCGACTACCAGTACAAGGACCGGATCGACTTCTACAAGGTCGATATCGACCGCGAACCGGAGCTGGCCGAGGCGTTCGGCGTGCGTTCGGTCCCGACGCTGCTCTTCATCCCGATGCAGGGCATGCCGCAGATGACGACGGGCGTACGGCCCAAAGTCGATCTGAAGCGCATCATCGACAGCGCGCTGATGAAAAAATAGCCACAACAAACGAACGGGTGCCCCTGAAAAGGAAGCACCCGTTCGTCATTCTGAAGAAGAGAAGGAGCGGCGGAGCACCCCTTCCCTCCGATTGGTTCACACTGGGTCCGCATCAAAAATTGAGGCCGACACGGAAGACGATCGCGTTGAGTCCTTCGCCCATGTGCTGGAAGCGGATGCCAAAATCGCCGCCGCCCCGACGACCGAGCTTCACACCCGGACCGATAGCGGTGTAAAAATCGCTTCCGCCCTTGAAATAACCTCCGACACCGCACGCAGCGCCGAGGTCCCACGCCAGATAAACGGCAAACTTGTCGCTGACGGGATAGTATCCTTTGAAATCGGCGAAGACGGGAAGAACGGTACCTCCGGTTCCCAGTTCAACCACCTGATCGCCCACAAATCCGTAAAGATCCTGGAAGAAACAATTGACACCCACGCCGACACCGGCGAAGAAGTAGGGATTGACACGCACGCCGTGTACCGTCTCGAAGACGATTCGGTGCAAATCCAGCTCCGATCCGAAGTCGCTGACGCAAAGACCGTAGCCGAAAGATATTTCGCCCTGATAGCGGGGACGCACAGCACTGCGGCCGGCACGGGACACTGCGGCCGGTGTTTCGGCCGCAGCAATGACCTCTTTCGAGCCGTTCTGATACTTGATGCAGAACACCTCCTGCGCGGGAAGCGTATAGACCGGGCCGTCGGGATTGTCCCATTTTTTGTATTCGATCTCCCCGGAGCCGACCTTCAATACTTTCGCCGGGATTTCGTCGGTATCTTTCCTGACGATGATATCCTGAGCCGAAACGGAATTGCAGCACACGAAGAGCGCGAACAGAAGAAACAGTTTTTTCATGATAATGTGTTTTTAATTCAAAATTCGGAAAACAGCTTATGTCTCGGGATATAAAAAACGCAGGCTGAACCCTTATCTGCTTTCTGAGGTCTTCGACTACCTATGCTGACAAATAATGAGTAAAGCCCACGTAGAAACGTGAGCGTTTACACTTTACTCTTGTCAGCTCAGAAATTGTCGAAGTTTCAGAAAGCAAGGAATAAAGCTAACGCTTTTTATATGAAACCGCCTGATGCGGCGGGATTTTATCAAAGGGTACTTTTCTGTTATTCAATCATAGGCATCGGGGTTTTCGGTTCAACACTACTCTATTCTCTTTTTTACACATTATCCATTATTCGTTCTGCTGCCGCGCCGGAAATCATTGCAGCGAGCAGGAGTTGCCGTCGCGGAAGCCGAGCAGCAGCTCGTGCACGTTCATCCGCTTCTTGCCCGACAGTTGCAGGGAGAGCAGGTGTACCCAGCCGTCGGCGCAGCGGACCCGCAGGTAGCTGCGCTGGTCGGTGTCGATCGCGCCGCAGGACACCTCCGCCGCAGGGCACGCCTCGAAGCGGGCCTCGAAAATCTTGAGGCTTCCGCTCTCCTGCCCCCCGCGCATCAGGTGGCTCCAGGCCGCCGGATAGGGCGAAAGGCCCCGGATGAAGTCGATGATCCGCTTCCCGGGCCACGTCCAGTCGATCAGGCAGTCCTCCTTGAAGATCTTGGGCGCGGGCTTGAAGGCCGCATCGTCGCGGGGTTGCAGCACGGGCTCGACCTCGCCCGCCGCAAGACGCTCGACGGTCGTGCGCACCAGATCCGCACCGAGCGACATGAGCCGCTCGTAGAGCGTCCCCACGTTGTCTTCGGGCAGAATATCCACCTCGGTGCGCCCCAGAATCGCACCCTTGTCGATCTCGTGGTCGAGCAGGAAGGTGGTCACACCCGTGCGGCTCTCGCCGTTGATGATCGCCCAGTTGATCGGCGCGGCCCCCCGGTAGTCGGGCAGCAGCGAGGCGTGCAGGTTGAAGGTGCCCAGACGCGGCATTGCCCAGATTACCTCGGGCAGCATCCTGAAGGCGATTACGATGCCCAGATCGGGCCGCAGCGCCTGCATGGCGGCGGCGAATTCGGGATCGCGCAGCTTCTCGGGCTGCAACACGGGGAGTCCCAGCTCGCGGGCGGCGACCTTCACGTCGCTCTCGTGCAGCTTCTGCCCCCGGCCCGCAGGACGGTCAGGCGTGGTCACGACCGCCACGACGTTGTAGCCCTCGCGGACCAGCGTCCGCAGCGAAGGCACGGCGAACTCGGGCGTACCCATGAAGACGATCCGCAGATCCTTTGCATTCATCTTACCCGAGGGATTAATGTTTGCACAGGTTCAGCTCGTGGTGCATCCGCTCCTGCTTGGTCGCCAGATAGCGCTCGTTGTATTTGTTGGGGGCGATGACGATCGGAACGATCTCGTCGATCTTCAGTCCGTAGCCCTCCAGGCCGACCCGCTTGAGGGGGTTGTTGGTCATCAGGCGCATGTGCTTGATGCCCATCTCGCGGATGATGCTCGCACCCACGCCGTAGTCGCGCTCATCGACTCCGAAGCCCAGCCGCACGTTGGCATCGACCGTGTCGAGTCCCTCGTCCTGCAGCTTGTAGGCCGCGATCTTGTTGAAAAGTCCGATGCCGCGTCCCTCCTGACTCAGATAGACGATCGCACCCTTGCCCTCGCGCTCGATCATGCGCATCGACTCGTGGAGCTGCGCACCGCAGTCGCAGCGGCACGAACCCAAAATATCGCCCGTAGCGCAGGAGGAGTGCACGCGGATGAGCACCGGCTCCTCCTCGCTCCACTCGCCCTTGGTCAGCACCATGTGCTCCAGTCCGTTGCTCTTCTGGCGGAAGACCGTGACGCGGAACATGCCGTACTCGGTCGGCATCTCGGCCGTCTCGCCCCGCTCGACGATCGATTCGTTGCGCAGGCGGTAGGCGATCAGATCGGCGATCGAGACGATCTTCAGGCCGAACTTGTCGGCGATCCCGAACAGCTGCGGCAGGCGGGCCATCGAGCCGTCCTCGTTCATGATCTCGATCAGCGCGCCCGCAGGCTGCAAGCCGGCCAGACGCGCCAGATCGACCGCCGCCTCCGTGTGACCCGGACGGCGCAGCACCCCCTTCTGGCGGGCGCGCAGCGGGTTGATATGGCCCGGACGACCCAGGTCGGAGGGTTTGGTCCGGGGATCGGCCAGCGCGCGGATGGTGGCCGCACGGTCGTGGATCGACACACCGGTGGTGCACCCCTCGCCCAGAAGATCGACCGTCACGGTAAAGGGCGTACCCAGCAGCGAGGTGTTGTTCTCCTCCATCATGCCGAGCTCCAGCTCGGCGCAACGCTCCTCCGAAAGCGGAACGCAGAGCACGCCGCGTCCGTTCTTGAGCATGAAATTGACGATCTCGGGGGTTATCTTCTCGGCCGCCAGGACGAAGTCGCCCTCGTTCTCGCGGTCCTCGTCATCGACGACGATGACCACCTTGCCGTTGCGGAAATCTTCGATCGCCTCTTCGATCGTATTCAGTGTTCTTTCGGTTTTCATGGGTATTCTATTGGATTTTTACTTTTTATCTCTCTCTTTCCGCACGATGCGGACCGCCCGCCCGACAAGCGCTTCGAGCCGGTCGGCGAGCGGCTTGAGTTTGGCCCGGTACCAATCCATATCCAGCAACGAGGAGTCGTTGGTGGCCTTGTAGGTCAGATAGACGGCGATCGGTGCCAGTATGAAAGGCGACAGCCACATGCCGTAGAGCGCCTCCCAGGTGCCCTCCTTGGCCATCTTCTCGCCCGAGAGGCTGATGATGTAGTAGATCACGAAGAAGATGACCGAGATGACGATCGGCATGCCCAGACCGCCCTTGCGGATGATGGCGCCCAGCGGTGCGCCGATCAGGAAGAAGATCATGATCGAGACGGGCAGCGAAATCTTGCGGTGCCACTCGACCTTGCTGCGGTAGAGCTGGTTGAGCGCGTCCTTGGCCTGCGACTCGTCGAACGAGAACATGGAGCGCGAGTTGCGGGCCGCGGTAACCGCCTGGTTCCAGATGCGGCTGCGCGTACGCAGGTCGAGCGACTGCAACGAGTCGAGCGCCTCGATCGTCGGGAGTCCGCGCCGGGCCTCCGAGAGCGAATCGACCGCGACGATGATCGTCGAGTCGCGCGAGAAGATGCGGTCCTTGAGCAGCGGGTCGTACGAACGGGTCGTCGCGCTGCTGACCTGACGCTCGAGGGTGTCGATCTGCTGTTGCAGCTCGCGGATATTCTGTGTCTGGCTGTTGTTGAAAAGGCTGGCATCGGTGCGCTGCATGTCGAATCCCTTCATCGGAAGATTCGCCTGCTGCAACGCGAAGACATAGCGGTCCAGGGTGCTCTTGTTGTACCAGGCGCTGGCGCTGCGGGTCTGGTCGTAGCGCTCGCCGTCGAAGAGAATGACCTCCAGGAAACGCTTGTCGTCCGAGAGGCGGATGTAGCCCGAGTCGGCCAGCGTGGTGGTCATGTCGCCCCCCTTGTTCTTGGGGTTGCTGTAAATCAGCACGTCGGTCAGCAGCCCCGTCTCGGGATCCTGATGGCCGACGCGGATGCTCATGTCGTCAATGCCGTTGAAGAACAGGCCGTCCTGAAACTCGATGGTCTGCTTCATCTGCTTGATGTCGAAGATCAGGCTCTGCATCTTCCTGTTCGAATAGGGAACCAGGTTGTTCACGACGAAGAAGCTGCCGACGGCGATGAGGCCCGTGAGCACGATCAGCGGCTTGAGGATCTGCGGCAGCGACATGCCCGCCGACTTCATGGCCAGGAATTCGTAGTTCTCGCCCAGGTTGCCCATCGTCATGATGGCGTCCAGCAGCGTGGCG
>CAMWGZ010000092.1 GCA_947173915.1 uncultured Alistipes sp. | reverse complement strand
ATGGCGTGGATGTCCCACTGCTCGTCGGGCAGCTCCTTGAGCTGGCGGATCCAGAAGTCGGGCTGGGCCATCGCCAGCCGGTAGTCGAAGCCGATGCCCCCCTCCTCCGCAGGGACGGCGATGCCGGGCATGCCGCTGACCTCCTCGGCGATCGTGACCGCCCCGGGGCGGAATTCGTGCACGAGCCGGTTGGCGAGCGTCAGGTAGCGGATCGCCTCCTCATCGACCTCGGAGTCGAAGTAGCGCTCGCGGCAGCCGAATTGCGTGTGGCCGTGATGGCGGTAGAGCATCGAGGTCACGCCGTCGAAGCGGAAGCCGTCGAAGCGGAACTCGTCGAGCCAGTATTTGATGTTCGAGAGCAGGAAGTGGCGCACCTGCTCCTTGCCGTAGTCGAAGGTTTTCGAGTCCCAGTAGGGCTGCTCGCCGGCCGCACCCGGCAGGGAGTAGAGCCGGTCGGTGCCGTCCAGCTCGTTGATCCCCTCGTTGAGGTTGCGGACATAGTGGGCGTGGACCAGGTCCATGATCACGGCCAGGCCGAGCCGGTGGGCGCTGCGGACGAGCTTCTTCAGCTCCTCGGGGGTCCCGAAGCGCGACGAAGGGGCGAAGAAGTTGGCCACGTGGTAGCCGAAGGAGCCGTAGTAGGGGTGCTCTGCGATCCCCATCAGCTGCACGGCCGTGTAGCCCGCCCGGCGGATGCGGGGCAGGATCCGCTCGGCGAACTCCGCGTAGCTGCCCACCCCCTCGCGCTCCTGGGCCATCCCTATGTGGGCTTCGTAGATGAGCAGCTCTCCGCTGCGCACGTCGGCGGGGCGGTCGTCCTGCCAGTCGAAGGGGGCGGGGTTCCAGAACTGGGCCGTGAAGTTTTTGGTCCGCTCGTCCTGCACCACGCGCGTGGCGTAGGCGGGAATGCGGTCGAGCCAGCCGTTGTCGCCGTGGACGTGGATCTTGTAGAGCGACCCGTGCGTGAGCCGGTCGGCGTAGAGGGCGTCGGGCAGGAAGATGCTCCAGATCCCTTCGGGACTCCGGTCGAGCCGCAGCGAGGTGCGTTGCCAGCCGTTGAAGTCGCCCGTAAGGAACACGTCGTGCGCGCCCGGCAGCCACTCGCGCAGCCACCAGCCGCCCAGTGCGGAGTCGCGCTGCCAGCCGAAGTGGCGGTAGCCGTTGGCGTAGTCGGTAAGCGACCGGCCCGAGGAGGCGATGCGGCGCAGTTCCGAAAGGTAGGCTTCGTGGCGTGCGGCGAGCTGCCGCTCGACCGGAAGCAGCCACTCGTCGCGTGCGACGATCGGCAGTCTCTGAGGCGAATTTCCCATGTGTGCGGTACGATTTGTACAAAAATAGCAAAAGTTTTCCTATATTTGTTCCCGATATGGATTGAATTACAACTCGGAAACATTTCAAATCATTATTTAACCTCTTTAAATTTCACTCAATTCTATGTTTAAAGGACAACCCAAAGGTCTGTATGCGCTGGCGCTCGCCAATACCGGCGAACGTTTCGGCTACTACACCATGCTGGCGATCTTCACGCTGTTCCTTCAGGCGAAGTTCGGCTTCTCGGCGACGGTGACATCCAACATCTTCGCCGGATTCCTCGCGCTGGTTTACTTCCTCCCCGTGCTGGGCGGATGGCTGGCCGACAAGTTCGGTTACGGCAAGATGGTAACGTCTGGTATCATCGTCATGTTCCTCGGTTATGTCTTCCTGGCCGTTCCGACGGGCAACAACGCCGGCGGCGTGGCGGCCATGATCGGTGCGCTCGTGATGATCGCCCTCGGTACGGGCCTCTTCAAGGGCAACCTTCAGGTAATGGTAGGTAACCTTTACGACGATCCGAAATATTCGGCCAAGCGCGACACGGCCTTCTCGATCTTCTACATGGCCATCAACATCGGCGCGTTGTTCGCACCGACGGCCGCCGAGAAGATTACCGAGTGGTACATGGGCAAGGCGGGTCTGAGCTACAACGGCGACATCCCGGCTCTGGCACACCAGTATCTGGACGGTACGCTGTCGGGCGACGCGCTGGCCAAGTTCACTGATCTGGCTGCGCAGCAGGGCGCTCAGTATGTGAACGACCTGACCGCTTTCGCCAACGACTACATCAACTGCCTGGCCGGCTCCTACCACTGGGGCTTCGCCGTGGCCTGCGTCTCGCTGGTGGTTTCGATGCTGATCTACGTATTCGGCCGCAAGACCTTCAAGCACGCCGACGTGAATGCCAAGCAGGCAGCTGCCGTGTCGGGCAGCAAGGAGGCCGCCGTCGAGCTGACTCCCGCACAGACCAAGTCGCGCGTGACGGCGCTGCTGCTCGTCTTCGCCGTGGTGATCTTCTTCTGGATGGCATTCCACCAGAACGGTCTGACGCTGACCTTCTTCGCCCGCGACTATACGGCGACTACGGCGACCGGCCTGACCCGCATCGGTTTCGACGTGATCAACCTCGTGCTCATCATCGTGGCGGTTTACGCGCTCTTCTCGACCATTCAGTCGGACAAGGGCCGTTCGAAGCTCACTTCGTTCGTCGTGATGCTCGCGGCACTGGGTCTGCTCGCATGGAAATATGTGTCGATGGGCGATGCCTCGATCGCGATTCTGCCGCAGAAGTTCCAGCAGTTCAATCCCTTCTTCGTCGTTGCGCTGACGCCGGTCTCGATGGCTGTCTTCGGTGCGCTGGCCAAGCGCGGCAAGGAGCCTTCCGCACCGCGTAAGATCGGTATCGGCATGTTCATCGCCGCTCTTGGCTTCACGATCATGGCCCTGGGTTCGATCGGTCTGCCCATTCCGAACGATCTGGCATCCGTGACCACCGACTACCGCGTGACCCCGAATCTGCTGATCGGCACCTACCTGGTGCTGACCTTCGCCGAGCTGTTCCTCTCGCCGATGGGCATCTCGTTCGTCTCGAAGGTGGCTCCTCCGAAGTACAAGGGTCTGATGATGGGCGGCTGGTTCGCAGCTACGGCCGTCGGCAACTACATGGTCGCCATCATCGGTATGCTGTGGGGCGGTCTTCCGTTGTGGGTGCTCTGGGCGATCCTGATCGGCCTCTGCCTCATCTCGGCGCTGTTCATCTTCTCGATCATGAAGAAGCTCGAATCGGCTACCAACGATGCCTGATTCCCGGGCGCAGAATAGTTCGGCGGCACCCCATGCGGGGTGCCGCTTTTTTTTTGCCCCGCACCGTTCCTGGACCGTTCCCCGTACCGCCGCCGGAAATCCCGGCGGCGGTCGGTTTGTTTGCGATAGGGGCGGAATGTTGTGAGAAAACGGGGAAACTTTTTTTGTTTTTAAAGTTTTGTGTCTATATTTGTCCCCGCAAAAAAACGGAATATTCGGTATGGCTTTATCGAGGGAACATATCGTCGAACAGACGATGCGGATGTTTGTCGCGGAGGGGATCAGGTCGGTGCGCATGGACGACATAGCCTCGCGCCTGTCGGTGTCGAAGCGGACGTTGTACGAACTCTTCGGCGACAAGGAGAACCTGCTTTTCGAGGCGATGCAGCACCTTAGCGAGGAGATCGACACCCGCCACCGGCAGCTCTGCGCCGATGCGCACGATATTCTGGAGGAGATCTTTTTGGTGCTGAAGGATACGATGCAGACCTCGGGCGAGATGTACCGCGTCATGGCCAATCTGCGGAAGTTCTATCCCGCCGTCTGGAACCGCATGGAGAAGGTGCATCGGGAGCACCACCGCTGCAAGCTGCGGGAGCGGCTGGAGCAGGGGATCGCCGACGGTCTGTTCCGCGACGACTTCAATATTGATCTGGCCATTTCGATGCTCTATTATATGGCGACGGAGCTGATGACCCGTTCGGAACTGATGATCCCCGAGGGGATGAGCAGTCCGGCGGCCTTTACCCAGATTCTGGTCTGCTTCTTCCGGGGGATCGCCACCCCGAGGGGGGGGGAATTGATCACGGCCTATGCGGACCGCTACCGGTAGGGCGGTGGCGGAGCGGTTCGGGTCTCCGGCCTGCCGGAGGGGCGAGACCGCGTTATTGATGAAACGAATCAACGATAAGATAAGAAGATGAAAAGATTGTTTTTTACGGTCTGTCTGCTCGCTGCGGGGCTTTTCGGCGCGCGGGCCCAGATGACCCTCACGCTCGACGAGGCGCTGCGGATTGCGCTGAGCGACAACCCGACGGTCCGGGTGGCCGACCTGGAGGTGGAGCGTTACGATTATGTGAAACGCCAGACGTGGGGCAACTTGCTGCCGCAGCTTTCGCTCGACGGCACCTACACCCGTTCGATCGTCAAGCAGGAGATGGCCAAGGGCCTCTCGTTCGGTGCCGACAACACGCTGACGGCCACCGGTACGATCTCCCTGCCGCTGTTCGCTCCGGCGGTCTATCGGACCCTCAAGATGAACCGCCGGCAGGCCGAAGCGGCCGTCGAGGCGGCGCGCGCCTCGCGCATCGACCTGGCCGCCGAGGTCAAGAAGGCCTTCTTCAACATCCTGCTGGCCGAGCAGTCGCTCGCGGTGCTGCGCGAGTCGCAGGCCACCGTGCAGCGGACGGTCGATGACACGCGCGTGCAGTACGAGAACGGGCTGGCTTCGGAGTACGACCTGCTGACGGCCGAGGTGCAGCTGAGCAACCTCAACCCGACGATTCTCCAGACCGAAAATTCGATCGCCCTGGCCAAGCTGATGCTCAAAATGTACCTCTCGCTGCCCGAAGAGGTCGAGATCGAGGTGGCGGGCCATCTGGACGACCTGCGCGACCGGGTGCTGGCCGGCGGGGAGAACCTCTCGACCGATCTGTCGGAGAACTCGCAGCTGCGCTCGCTCGACATTCAGGCCGAGGTGCTGACCATGCAGCTCAAGACCGTCAATGCCGGCCGCATGCCGACAGTCGCCGCCTTCGGCAACGCGACCATCACGGGCAACGACATGCCCCGCCTGAGCTTCGGCGACATGATGGGCGGTACGGCGGGGGGCGGTGCCGGCACCATGCCGTCGTCGTCGAGTTTCTGGTGGCAGCACCCGATTTCGGCGGGCATCCAGGTTTCGATCCCGATCTTCTCGGGACTGACCAAGTCGAGCCAGGCGCGCTCGATCCGCAACCAGATCAGGCAGCTCGACCTCCAGCGCCAGTATGCCCGCGAGGGGGTGCGCGTAGAACTGGAGGCGGCCATCAACAACCTGATGACGGCCCGCGAGACGATGTTCG
>CAMWGZ010000091.1 GCA_947173915.1 uncultured Alistipes sp. | reverse complement strand
TACTACCCCAAGATCGACGACCAGTCGAAGGTCATCTCGTTCTACGACGACGTGCTGAAATCCTACACCAACTTCGCGATGAGCGGTATCGACAAGCAGTACTTCGGTCTGGAGGTCGCAGCGTCGATTCCCATCTACAACGGTCTGGCGATCAACGGTGCGGTCAGCTGGGGACAATACACCTACCGGTCGAACCCCAATTTCGTGCAGATCGCAGACAACAGCGCCCAGGCCTTGAGCGAGGGTACGGTTTACTGGAAGGACATGCGGATCGAAAGCTCGCCGCAGCTGGCCGCCAACATCGGCCTCTCGTATCGCGGCCCGCGCAACATCTTCGCCTCGATCGACTTCAACTACTACGACAACATGTACCTGTCGATGAATCCGCTCTACCGCACCGACGACGTGCTGCTGCCTACCATGTCGGCCGAGCAGGTGCGGGCGCTGCGCAGCCAGGAGAAGTTCAAGGAGGCCTATACGCTCAATGCCAGCATCGGTAAGAACTGGTTCATCCGGCGGGCCTACACGCTCGGCTTCAGCCTCGAAGTCAAGAACATTCTGAACAACCAGAACATCCGCACGGGCGGTTACGAGCAGATGCGTCTCCAGGCGGTCAAGGTCAATAAGGAGACGGTCGCCTACGAGAAGTTCCCCTCGAAGTATTTCTACATGTTCGGCACGACGTACTATCTGAATGTGTATTTCCGGTTCTAACGACTCAATTCTGTGAAATTATGAATAGATTAAAATCAATATTCCTGATCGTTGCAGCGAGCTTCTGTCTGAGCGGATGCTACAATGATTTCGAAACGCCCGGTCCGGCCCGTATCTGGACGGATGCGGACTTCAGCGACAGCCGGATCATTTCGATCAAGGAGCTGAAGGATATGTTCGAGGCCGCCTATCCCGGTACGACGGGTATCGGTCAGTCGCTGACCGTTACCGACGATCTGGTAATCCGGGGCAAGGTCATATCGAGCGATCAGAACGGTAATGTTTACAAGTCGATGTACCTCTACGACGAGCAGAGCGAGTCGGCGATCGAGGTAAAGGTAACGTCGGGATACTATATCAAGTATGCGCCCGGCCGTCTGGTTTACGTGCGCCTGCAGGGCCTCGTGCTGGGCAACTACCGCACGATGCTCAGCATCGGCGTGGAGTCGGCCAACGCCAGCTACGCCAACGGCAACATGGAGGACCGCATCACGCTCGACAAGCACCTCAAGCTCGGCGAGATGGTCGGCATGACCTCTGCCGATACGCTGGTGGTCACTCCCGCGACCTATTCGTCGCTGACCGACGCTTCGCTGGGGCGTTTGGTCCGCTTCGAAGGGGTGGCCAGCAAGTTCGGCAAGGCCAACTGGGGCTACCGGAACACTTTTCCCAACTATTTCGCCAACAGCACCTCCTTCGACGTGAATTCGCCCGGCTGGGAGGATATTCCCGAGTGGGCGACCTGGGCTGCGATGCGCGAGGACGAACTCACGCACGAGAAGACCTACTATTACGGTTCGGCCTGGTTTACCTACGGGGACATCAATACGCTCGCGGGCAACTACGTCGTCCGTTCGAGCGGTTACAGCCGCTTCCGCGAGCAGCCGATTCCCGCCGACGGCCAGGTGGTCGATCTGACGGCGATCTATACGAAGTATTCTCCGGGCGACGATTCGCGTGCCGCCTACCAGCTGCTGCTCAACCGTGCGGAGGATGTAGTGTCGGTCCGGTAGTTTGTGTACCCGCAGCGATTCGGCGGTCGGGAGAGACCTGTTCCGAATCTGCAGAATGAAACCGCCGGGGCGGTCCTTTTCGGACTGCCCCGGCGGTTTTTATGTCCGCGTCTCTCCTCCGTTACCCGCATCCGGACCATTTTGCTGTTCGGCTTGTGTCTTTCTGCTTCTCTTTCCCGGTATGTTGGGGGAATCGGCTGCTGTTCGCCTGTGTGCCGGCGCTACCGCTCCTTTGTTGCCGGGAGCTGACAATACGGCCGGAGAGGGGAGGACGCAGCCGGCAAGGGACTGCTGACGTGGCGGGAAGAGGCTCTCTGTCGCCGGGGATTCCCGTTCCCTGCCTGCGGAAGCATTCCGACCGGTCTGCGTGCCGTGTTTTGGGGGAGCATAAAAATAGGACACCCCGCAACAGATGCGTTGCGGGGTGTCGTCGTCGGAAGACTCCGGCCTTTGCAGGAGGCCGGAGTTCTTCGTGTGGGGGTTATTCTGCGGGCTGGGCCTCGGGACGCATGATGACCTTGATCATGTTGCCGCTGTCCAGCAGCTTCTTGGCCAGATCGCGCACCTCGTCGTAGGTAATGCTGTTGAGCGTCTCGACGAAGTCGCGCACCGAGTTTTGGTCGAAGCGGTAGTAGCTCTCGATCAGACCGGCCCACTGCATGTTGCTTTCGAGCGAGTTGGTAAAGGTCTTGGCCAGGTATTCGCGCGAGCTTTCGATGTCGCTCGCCTTGGGACCCTCCTCGGCGATCTTGCGCAGCTCGTCGATGATGATCGGGGCCAGCTCGTCGGCCATCTGCTCGTTGGTGTCGAAGGTCATCTTCATGCTGATCTGCGAAACGGGGCGGTATTCGAGTTCCGGTGCGACATTGACACCGTAGGTGCCGCCCTTCTCCTCACGGATCGACTCGTGGTAACGGTTGTTCAGCGTGAGCGTCAGCAGCAGCATGAGCTGGCGGTTGCGGATGGTGTTCTCGGCATCGCACGTGAAGAGGAACATTTCCGATACCTTGGGCTGGAGCATCGCCACGCGGAAATCCTTCTCGACCTTGCCCGAAACCTTGCGGACGTTGTCATCCGTGAAGCCGAGCTTCGATTTCGAGGTGGGAATCGAGCCGATGTATTTCTCGACCAGCGGTTTGAGTGTCTCGGGATCGACGTTGCCCACGAACGTGAACATGAAACTGTCGGCGCCGGGGTAGAGGGTCTTGTAGATAGCGGGCAGCTGCTCGAACGAAATGCCGTCCATCGTCTCGATCGTAGCCTCCTGACGGCGCGGGTTGTCGCCGTAGATGGTCTTGGTGGTCTCGATCGACATCAGGTAGTCGGGATTCGAGGTCAGGTTCTGAATGTAGGTCTTGTAGGTGTTGATCGTCGTGTCGAAGTCCTCCTCCGAGAATCGGGGGTTCGTGAAGCTCAGGTAGATCAGCTGGAGCAGCGTCTCCATGTCCTTGGGCGAGCAGCTTCCCTGCATGCCGTTGGTGTAGTTGTCGATGCTCAGACCCAGACCGACGTTCTTGCCGGCGAGTTTCTTGTTCAGGTCGGTTGCCGAGAAGTTCGAGACACCCGACATGCTGACGATTACGGGAAGCATCTCCGCAGCGAATACCTGGTCGTCGGCGACCAGAGCCGTACCGCCGTCGCCCTTGATGCGGACGAGTACTTCGTCAGCCTTGAACTGGGTCGGCTTCACGACGATCCGGGTGCCGTTCTTCAGCGTCCACTCGATCGTGCCCATCTCCTCATTGACTACGCTGCTCTTCACGCGCGAGCCTTTCAGTTTGGTCTTGGCCGGGATCAGCGGCTCGTCCGATACGGTGTCTTCGTAGGCCTCGACTTCGGCGGCCATCGCTTCGGCACGCACGGCGAGCACTTCGGCCTCGGTGGGAACGGAGAGACCCTCCTTCTGCGGAACCTCGATCGAGATGACCTGATTCATAGGCGATACGAGGTTCTGTGCCCAGGCGTTCACGTCGTTGAGCGAGATCATCTGCAGCAGCTCGGTGGTTATCCGGTATTCGGTCTCGGCATCGGGCATCGGCATGTTCTTGCGGTAGGCCATCAGGTAGATGTTGGTGTACTCCTCGTTGGTGCGGTCGTTGCGGTTGGCGTAGATGGTTTCGGCCTGTCGGAGCAGTTCGGCCTGTGCGCGGTCGAACTCGCCCTGCGTGAAGCCGAAGCGGCGCATCTTCTCCATTTCGGCGACGAGCGCCTTGTAGCCGGTCAGCAGTTCGCCGTCGCGGGTCTGTGCCGCCCACATGACCAGATCCTGCGTGGGGTTCATGCCGATCAGGTCGCCGATCTGCATGGCGCCTCCCAGGAACGGAGCGTCGGGCCGGCGGGAAATCTCGCTGATGCGCATGCTCTCCATGAGCGATACGTAGGTGTCGAGAATGTCGATCATCTGGCGGATCACCAGGTTGTTCTGCTGGAACGGTACTGCGGGCCGCTTGATGAACAGACGGATGACGGAGCCCGAATTTTCGGGGTCGGCGAAGATGCTGACGATCGGTTCCTCATTGGCGGGAACGGGGTAGAACTCCTTCTGGGGCGCATCGGCCGGCGAGGCGGGGATGTCGCTCATCAGCTCCTTGATTTTGGCCTCGATGGCATCCACGTCGATGTCGCCGACGATGATGATCGCCTGATACTCGGGGCGATACCACGTCTTGTAGAAGTCGCGGATCTCGTCGTACGAGAAGCTCTTCAGTCCCTCCAGGTAGCCGATTACGTTGCGCTCCTCGTACTTCGAACCTTTGTTGAGCGCCTTGTTGCGTGCGGTCATGCCGCGGAACATGGCACCGTCGCGGGTGCGCAGCTCCTCCATGATCACGCCGCGCTCGTTGTCGATCTCCTCGGGCAGCAGGCTGATCGACTGCGACCAGTCGTGGAGCACCAGCAGGGCGGTATCGACTACGCCCGGGTTGAGCGTGGGAACGTTGGTCAGGTTGTAGCACGTGATGTCGTGCATGGTGAAGGCGTTCACGTCGGCACCGAACTTCACGCCGTTTCTTTCGAGGGCCTCGATCATCGTCTTGCCGGGCAGGTTCTCCGTGCCGTTGAAGGCCATGTGCTCGAGGAAGTGGGCCAGACCCTGCTGTGCGTCGTTCTCCTGGATGGCTCCGACGTTGTGCAGGATGTAGAAGCTTGCCTGATCCTTGGGTTTTTCGTTGTGACGCAGGAAGTACGTCATGCCGTTGGCGAGTTGGCCGACGCGCACCGCCTTGTCAGCGGGAATCGGCTCCATCGGGTTCGGCTGTGCCGCCACGCGCACCAGCGACGCGAGGGCGACGACTAAAATAATGAACCTTTTCATAATAGAATTAGTGATTGGTTGTTGAATGAGTTGTTCTTGTTATTCTTGCGTGGGCTGTTCCGCCCGGTATTCGATGATGTCTCCGGGCTGGCAGTCCAGTTCGCGGCAGATGGCTTCGAGCGTCGAGAAGCGGACCGCCTTGGCCTTGCCGTTTTTCAGGATCGAGAGATTCGCCGGGGTAATGTCCACCCGCTCCGCC